>NZ_JBGOOD010000095.1:0-10546 GCF_041439475.1 Vibrio sp. 1S139 | reverse complement strand
GAAGCCTTTTTTCTATCTAAATAAACAAGTTAGCTCTTAAGATCCTGTCTATGAAGGTAGGTTACTTTATCGATCTCGATAAAAGCTCAACCAACCGTATCGCACCTAAGTACGACATCAACCAGTTCAAGCCCAGCCAGTTCGAGATGTTGAAACTGATGTTCAACACCTATCATCGAGAGCTGATTAAGGCTCTGATAGCCGTGTTCACCATCTCTTCCTTTTTCCTATTCGTTGTCTACTTTTCCCAAATCCTTTATACGACGAAGATTGCGAATGAATACAGTGAGAACACCAAACACATTGCCGCAGAAGTCATGGACTACGGTTGCGATAGCCACGGGGCTGTGCACTCGCTAAGGCACTCGCTCAACCTTGATTCTGTCGTCATGACCACACCTTATGACTCCTGCTATATCTCTAAAACACGTTCTAAGATGATAGAGCTCAATCAATTAGACGACTTCTACGATAGTGCTGACTTTGCCTATTCACGCTTCATGGATACCGAGCACGACATTGAGATGGTTGCTCGAATATCTAAACGATCTATCGAAGCTCGATACAAGAACTCACTATTGCCTCTATTAGTCGATTCGATTTCCATCCAGAAGAATGGTTACCACATCTTAAACCTTGGCGAAGAGAGTAAATCTATCTATCAAACCTCCCTACCAACGGGTGCAACCATCACCTTCTACAGTGACGACATTGTTGCACTATGGATTGCGCTTTCTCTGATACTCGCCACCCTGCTTTATCGCTCCTATATTCTGGGTTTCGTGATCTACCTGTTTCGTTGGAAACACATCTCCTTTGAAGAAGAGCCGATCATCAACACCGAAGACAACTGCGTTCTCTACTACGAGTTGTTATCTCGTGTGCGTAACGTTGGCGTTTTAAGCTTCATCAACACCATGAGACGCACCAATTTACTCACCTTTCATACTATTTTACTCATCGAGACAGTCAGAAAAGCGAAGTTAAACAACAGCCATGAGATCTATGGTGTCAACGTGTGTCCGAGTGCTTTGGTAGGGTCGAACTTCGCAAGGCTCAGAGAGCATTTAGCCGCGATGGAAGCGAATGAGTTTGTCGTAGAGATTACTGAATATTCGAACATTGGCTATGGGTGTGAGGTTATCGATAACATTAAGGATATCAAAAAGCTTGGTATCACTATCGCTCTGGATGACTTTGGTACGGGCAATAACAACATCGAAATCATCAATGTTATCTCTCCGGCCTATCTAAAACTGGATCGTTGCTTTGTTAAGGATATCGAGTCAGGAGAGCATCATCAGGGTGTATTGCTCAATATCTCGGAGATTGGACGCCTATCAAATATCACAATGATTTATGAAGGTGTCGAGACGCGTAGGCAGCAATATATCTTGTGTCAGTTAGGCTACAACTTACATCAAGGTTACCTGTATAGCCGGCCTAATGACTCAAAGGAGCAATAGGCCCAGCCTAATAGAAGTCTTGATCAGCAACCATTCCCTATTCAAATAATCATCGCTTATACAGCTGCTTGAGAGCCCACAAGGATGTAGGCTTCAAGTGCCCTCCCCACCAAACGTGCTTTATCTAAACATAAAAATACCCGATGCACTTTCATAAAATCCTTGCCAACTCGAATAAATAGGTTAGTGTTATACACATGTATATCACCATGCAGTTTTAATTATGACCGAATGGAAAGACGACCAGCCGATCTTTAGGCAGCTTGCCGCCAAGATCAGTGACCAAATTCTTCAGGGTGTTTGGCTAGAGCTACAAGCATTGCCCTCTGTGCGTGCGGTTGCCGCCGATCTCAAGATCAACCACCTTACTGTCATGAAAAGCTACCAGTTACTGGTGGATGAAGGCTTGGTAGAGAAAAAACGCGGCCAAGGCATGTATGTGGCCGAAGGGGCACTTCAAAAATTGAAAGAGTCCGCACACCAATCATTCATCAACACACAGATCCCAGCCATCGCTGAGACGCTAAGCATCATTGATATGAGTGTCGAAGAACTCGTGAAACAGCTAGCACAACATATAAAGGACAAGTCATGAGTACGTTACTTTCCGTGAAAAACGTAACCAAAACCTATTCAAATCAAGTGGGTGTCGAGAACATCAGCTTTGAGTTAAAACCGGGGCAAGTGCTTGGACTGCTGGGCCATAATGGCGCAGGGAAATCGACACTGATCAAATCACTGCTTGGTGGACACAGCTATCAAGGTGAGATAGAGGTTAATGGCTACCACCCTATCCACCAGCATGCAGAACTCATGCTGCACTTGTCGTACATTTCAGATGTTAACGTGTTACCCGAGTGGATGACCGTTAAGCAACTGCTTAGATACACCCAAGGTGTGCACCCTAGCTTCAACAAGCAAAAAGCAGAACAGACGCTAAGCAGCACCAACATCAAGCTCTCTTCGACTATCAAGCAGCTTTCTAAGGGAATGAAGGTACAACTTCACCTTGCGATCATCATCGCGACTGACACCCAAGTGTTGATCTTAGATGAGCCTACACTTGGCCTAGATTTACTGTACCGCGATACTTTTTATCGCCATCTACTTGAGTGGTTCCACGACGGCGAACGCGCCATGATCATTGCAAGCCATGAGGTTTCAGAGATTGAACATTTATTAACGGATGTTCTGATTTTAAAACAAGGCCATTGTGTGCTGCAAAAGAGCATGGAAGACATCGAAAATGACTATTTCATTATCGAAGTCGCAAATAACCATTCAAGCGAGATACAGAAACTCAACCCACTGACCTCGCAATCAGGCCTGGGCACCACTAAGTGGTTATTGGAAGGTCAATACAAAGCGCAGGTTGAATCACTGGGTAACATCTATAACGTTGGTCTCGCAGATCTATTCCTTGCAACACAGACGGAGAAGGCATAATGCATCCAAGTTTTTACATGCTAGAAAAAGAACTCATCGAGCACAAAATTAACACTCGATTGCCTCTGTTTGTCGCGTTATGTGGTTTCTTACTGTTCGTTAGTCTGTTCTTCAATGGCGCAGCGCAGCATGAGTTTTTCTTCGAAATGCAAGTGAACGGTGACGTGAGCGACATCCACAGAGAGTTCGCACAAGACCTCAACTCAGTGATCTACTTTGGCGCGGGCCTTATTTCACTGATCCTATCAACGCTTTACATCCCTAAAACGCTGCGTAAAGAGCGCCAAGAAGGCAGTTCGATGTTTTGGAGAAGTATGCCGGTATCTAACGCAATGACTCACGGTGTGAAACTCGGCTTCGGTTTAGTGGTGATTCCGGCTATCTGTGCATTGTTAGTACTGTTCGCAGATTTTCTATTCTGGATATTGAACGTCTCAAGTGAACAACAACTGGCGCTATTGGTTGAACAACAATCTCTGTTTTATGTGCTGAGCAACTGGGTCGTGTTTTTTGGACGAATGATGTTAGTTGCACTGGTTTTATTGCCACTGGCAACCGTCACTCTAGCGATTTCGCAGCTGGTAAACTCTCCATTGCTTGTCATTTTCATCTCAAGCTATGCGATTAAGTTCCTCTCTGTCGCAGTGTTTGGGTTCTATGGCATCAATGACTTCCTATCTCTCATCGCGTCATTACCAATGAATGTACTCATAGCAAGCAACCCATTAAGTGCGATTGCAGAAGCGCCGATTTTATCTTTAGGTATTTACGCACTGATCGGTGTTGGTGGCTATCTACTGAGCCTAAAGCTAAATAGAACGGACGATGTGAGCTTAAAGACGCTGTTCCAACGTTAGAGTCTATCCTAAGCACGAGCCTTTATCGGGCAGTCACATCAGATATCAAAATCTAAATCAAAGCTTCTGAGAAATCGGGAGCTTTTTTATTATCAAGACGTTAACGAGTACAGGGATGCGATAACAAGGAACAAGGAACAAGGAACAAGGAACAAGCTTTAGTTTGGGGTAACAGGTTTAACAAACGAAGATAAACTTAGAGGAGGTATTAATGAGCTGACATTGAATTGCATTGTTGTTAATGCCTGCCAGCTCTTTGGGGATGATTTCTTTAGTCGCCGACCAGATGAAGGTCCTTGATAGTACTAATGAAATCGATTTGTTGCGTTTTACATTTGATTAAGCTTTTCAGCTTTTTTTATCTTAAAGCTTTACGATTTAAAGCTTATTTCTTTGAAGCTTCTTTCGCTGTGTCTTTCCAGTATTGGATGCGAACGCGATGAAGCTGTGCTCTTCTCATTTTTTTCATAAGGGATATTTCCTTTTCTTTAACTGCTCTTCATGAGCTATTTTTATTGCCAACCATTCGAATCTAACGGTGTTTGATGTCCAGATCAATGATACAAATCACAAAATTTATAGAGTTTTGAGTACCATTTACATCAAAGTATGACCTAGATATCAACTATGGCTCAATTCAATCCTATGAGCCGCTCTTCAAAATTAAGGTTAGTTCTCTCAGATGACAAATTCATTTCAGTATCAATACAGTTCAATGATACTAATTTAATAGACCGGACCAACGCGGATTTAGTTCCAACGTCTTATTTTTTATTGCTCACACCGCCCCTAAAGTTACGCTGTAACCAATGATGTATTCAATGTGAACAATTAATCGCCACATTAGCCTATACGTCACAACATCAAAATGGGATTATGTTTGTAACGGGTAAAGCTTTTTATAGAAAAAAGCCGTAGTGGACAAAATTAAATAGACGTAATTAAATGGACGTAATTATGAGTAAAGTAATTCTGCAAGGGCATATTCTAGTGCCAGACAACGACCTAAAAGCCGTCACACAAGCCTTGGTTGTACACAAAGAACTAACACTGGAAGAACCTGGTTGTATCGTGTTTCGAGTCAGTCAGAGCACGCTTCAACCTAATCGCTTTGAAGTGTATGAAGAATTCACTAGCCGAAAAGCATTCGAAGCGCACCAACAGCGAGTAAAAGCGTCTGAATGGGGTGAAACCTCCAAGAACGTGACACGTCATTACCAAGTCACCGATGTTCCGACATCGTAATGATACATCCGCTAGCCAACAGTATCGTCACGTTGATCAAGCAAGATCCCTTACGAATGCAGGTTTTAGACTGTGTCGCTCAGCTGGATTTGCCGCAGTGCTATTGCTATGTTGCTGCGGGCTTTGTGAGAAACCTCGTTTGGGATCACCTACATGGTTATGCCTCCCCGACTCCACTCAATGATATTGATGTGATCTACTTTGATCCCATTGATACCTCTTACGAATCGGATCTTCGATACGAGGCTCAGCTTAAACAACGGTTACCTGAATTGAATTGGCAAGTTCGCAATCAAGCCAACATGCACACCAAAAATGGGGATGAGTCTTACCAAAGCTCATTGGATGCGATGAGTTACTGGCCAGAGAAAGAAACCGCAGTCGCCGTAAAGCAAAGCCTCAATGGAGACATCGAGTGTATTTCGTCTTTTGGTTTAGAGAGTTTGTTTGATTTGCAAATCACACCCAACCCAAAGCGTAACCGAGATATCTTTGATCAAAGAGTACAATCCAAGTACTGGCTGACCCAGTGGTCCAAGTTAACGATCAGTCACAGTTAACTAGCTTTCGAATTCAAAGCTAAAACCATTGACTAAAATCCCAATCAGATCGAACATGCCCCACTTATTAACTTATTAACTTATTAACTTAGTAAGTAAGTTAGTTAGTAACTAACCAACTAATCAGCCGCGCGTGGCGACTAGCTGCTACGCTCTCTCGTCATACTGAGTAACGACCATGAACCAACAATACATGCTGCAAGCACTCGAAGCTTCGCGCCAAGCCCTACCCGATTGCCAACCAAACCCGCCAGTAGGCTGCGTTTTGGTAAAGAACGATAAGGTGGTGTCTGTTGGGTATACACAGAAGGTCGGCGGTAACCACGCCGAGGTTGAAGCGCTCAATAGCTATGACGACGGATTGGACGGAGAAATGGAAGGGGTTACCGCTTACGTAACTTTAGAGCCATGTTCATTTGTCGGCAGAACTCCCGCTTGCGCCAATACATTGGTTAAAGCAGGTGTAAAACACGTGGTAATAGCGATGCTAGACCCAGACCCTCGCAATAATGGTCGTGGTGTTGCGATCCTTGAATCGCACGGCGTGAAGGTGGATGTGGGGTTATGCCAAGCGCAAGTGAGTGCTTTTCTAACCCCATATCTTGGTAAATCTTAGCTCTTAAACAGCCAACGCTAGCTCAATTTGACTCGATAAAGCGGATTGACTGGCTTACCGACAAAGTATGACCAAATATGATCGTAGACGGCATGTTGGTTAGGGAATGGTGCCAACGCTTTTGCCTCTTCTAAATTGCACCAACGATACTCGGTGTGTTCGTCATTCAGTTCAATCGCTTGGTTGGGTGGGCATAGCACCGCAAACACAGGGATTAGCTGAATCACATTCACGTGCGCCTCATAAAACTGCTCCAGAAACTGCGCGTTATACAAAGCTTCCACTTTAATTTGGGTCTCTTCTTCAAACTCGCGCACGATAGCCTGCCAGCCTGTTTCACCCGCTTCAATCGAGCCTGCGACGTGACACCAAAACTCACCTTTAACACGCTTCATTAATAGCATTTTCATTTGTCCGTCGCTCTCTGAAATAGCGACACCGGAAACAATCGAAGTATTGAGTGGAATCATAACGTTACCTTAGTTTTAATAAGAGGGCGGCAAGGCTACCACCCTTGGTTTGTTAAATTGTCTTCTATGATTAAAAACGAGAAGTTACTCATCAATTAATGGCGTTCAAGCCATAACTCATAGGCTCGTCGCTTGGCTATCCAGTAATAGAACTATTTCTTATTTGAGGCGCTTTTCGATAAAGAGTAGAATCGCCGCCTTGTACTGTGTTTAACGTCTCTAAACATACACAGTAGACTCACAACCATTTATCACCACGATATAAGTATTAATACGACTATGCACTCATCAAAACCAACGCACGACTCAGAAAACAGCCACACACCTGAGCATTGCTTCACTCGTTTTCAACAGCCGATCGAGTCATATTCGTTGCCTGAGCGTTTCACATTCCCGTTCTACTACGAACCGCACCCATTGTGTGAAATCGCTTCTCATCAGCTTCAACAATATCTAGAAACTCAAACCGACTGGCAGCATGACTTCGGACTTGATACTGACGCTGGTCGCGGCAAAATGTTTGGTGTGTTATTGGTGAAAAGCCCTGAAGGTGAATTGGGGTACTTCTCTGCTTTTTCAGGGAAAATCGCCGACCAAAACCTACTGCCTCACTTTGTACCGCCCGTGTTCGACATGCTCAGCAGCGACAGCTTTTTCCATCAAGACACAGCCGACATGATGGCTGTCAACGCTGAGTTTAAAGCGCTGCAAGCAAATACTGAATACCTTGAATTGTGCGAGCAACTGGCACAGCAAAAAGCGCAAGCCGAGCAAGAGATTGAAGCTCAACGTCTATTGATTATTGAAGGCCGAAAAACGCGTAAAGAACAACGTGAACAAGGTAAAGAAAACCTTGATGAGCAAACTTTCGAACAGCTAAATAATGAGCTAAACAAAGCCAGTGTTGCCGACAAGAACCAGCAGAAGTACCTAAAACTTAACTGGGAACAGACCCTGCAAGTGTTGCAAGCTAAAGTTGATGTATTCAACACTCAACTGGCTGAGCTAAAAGAGCAAAGAGCACACATTTCTCATCAGCTTCAACACAAGTTGTTTTCACAATACGCTTTCCAAAATGCGGAAGGAAGCGTTGAAGACCTTAACCAAATCTTTGAAAACACGCCAAACAAGATACCACCAGCTGGCTCTGGCGAATGCGCTGCGCCTAAATTGCTGCAATACGCGTACTTACATGGTTACACGCCACTGGCATTGGCTGAATTTTGGTGGGGCCGCTCTCCAAAGTCGGAAATCCGCAAGCACAAGAAATACTACGCTTCTTGTCAGAGTAAATGTGTGCCGATTTTAGGCCATATGATGAAAGGCCTAGAAGTCGATCCAAACCCATTGCTAGAGAACCCAGCAGAAGGCAAAGAGCTGGATATTCTGTTCCAAGATGAGCACATCGTGGTAGTACACAAGCCAGCAGGTTTTCTATCCGTGCCGGGTAAAACCATCAAAGATTCCGCCTACACACGTGTTCAAGAAATGCATCCCGATGTTGAAGGCCCATTTGTGATTCATCGCTTAGACATGGCGACCTCTGGCATTCTAATCTTCGCTCTCACACGACGTGCGAACAAGAGCTTACAGAAGCAGTTCATTACTCGTGAAGTTGAGAAGCGATATGTCGCAATGATTGAAGGTGAGCTAGACCATGATGAAGGCTATATTCGACTGCCATTGCGTGGCGACTTGTATGACCGCCCTCGTCAGATTGTTTGCTTCGAACACGGCAAGCCTGCAGAAACCAAATGGGAAGTGATTGAGCGAAACGAGCAAACCACTAAGGTTTACCTGCACCCTAAAACAGGCCGTACACACCAGTTACGTGTTCACTGTTCACACCAAGAAGGGCTTAACATGCCTATCGTGGGTGATGGCCTATATGGAAATAAAGCCGACCGACTGCACCTACACGCTGAAAGACTTGCACTGCACCACCCAGTCACCAAAGAGTGGATGGAATTCCAGTTCGACGCTGAATTCTAAAATCTCTCATTAGTACCGAGCTTTAAAAGGAGTCACACCGCTTGTGGCTCCTACCTCTTTTGGGTATATCTCCACGCTTATTGCACTACATCAAGATTCACTTTGTTGTGAAGAGTAGCATGCCCTCCTTCTTCTCTCCTTGAGGCCTTTGATATGTCATCAGCTGCTTTGAATTTACACCACAACACACAAACTTCTTCTTTGATAACTGCGCAAGCACCAAGCTTGAAACCACTAGCAACCAAAAAGCCTAATCTAAATTTGGCAATGCTAAGCTTAATTGAAGAAGTTAAAAACGAACTCCCACTTTACGAATCGGAGACGTTTATCTGTGGGCCAAAAGGAAACTGCTCGGGTTGCTCTAAAAAGCTACTAGAGATGGTCGACAGTGAGTTGATGTACTGGGAGCACCGTATTTCAATTGGCCAAGCCCCCAACTTCGAAGAACTGCGCCGTTTTGGTAAGCTATGCAGCAGTGTTAGACGCGGTTTAGAGCGTAACGGTTTAGTCGAAAAACGCCCAAAGAAAAGATAACAAGCCAAGTCGATAATCATTACAATGTGTCGCTGGCGATTACAAGCTACCCTGATTGGGCTGGAAACCTATATTTACATGCTTATATTTCAGATCCGACCTTGCATTAAATTACCCATACAAAACGAGAGAAAAGTCACAATGTGGCGTTAATTTCGTATCAAAATAGCACACGGTAACCGATATTACCGCCACTTAATCACACGCCTATAGAACCAAGAATGTTTCGCTCCATTTTTACTTTTTTGATACTTATTTTTAGTACTTGCCAAATAACTTACGCTGAACCTTTAAGATTGCCAGGTAAACCGAATGACAAAAAACTGCACCTTACTTTGGTTCAAGAAATAGTTAATCGCTCGAGCCGATTCGATGAAATCGAGTTTGTCTATCAAGCAACAGGGGAACCTGCTCAATCAAGAGTTATGGCGGATTTAGAGTCGGGAGAGATTGACCTTTATTGGTCAGCGACCAGTCTCGACATGGAAAAACGCTTTGCTCCAATATTGTTCCCTATATATCGAGGAATGCTTGGTATGCGAATCGGATTAATTCATGAAAAAGATAAACAATTACTCGCAAACGTAAGATCTAAAGCGGATTTCACGCGCTTTAAAGTTTGTTCAGGGAAAACATGGCCAGACACATTCATTCTTGATGCCAATGGTATAAAAACCGCTAAATCGCTTAAATATCCAAATATTTTTGAGATGATGCTTGCTGGTAATCGGTGCCACTTGTTTGCTCGTGGTGTCATGGAACCATTTGCAGAAATGCAATCATACCCAGAACTACCTTTAGCTGTTGATAGTCATGTCATGCTCCGCTATCGCATGCCATATATGCTCTTTGTCCAAAAAGAAAACACAGAACTTCAGCAACACATCACAGAAGTGGTTGAAGAAATTTTCGCTGATGGCACCTATGAGAAACTCTTTTTCGAAGACTCCGAAGTAAGAATGGCGCTCTCACGGGCCAACCTTTCAGAGCGAACTATTATCGATCTTGAAAATCCATATCTGACCGAAGACACCCGCTCTATCCCAGAAAAATATTTCTTTGATCCGCTTGCCAACTGAGTACATTTTTATGAACCAAATAACAAAAAAAATGGTTTTACTGATCGCTGCAGTGATGCTTATTGTTGCTGCTATCGCTTTGCCAATCCAATTTATGATTAACCAATCAAACGTTACTGATAAATCTTCACAAGAAATCCAGCGTATAACCTCTGAATTAAGTGTGATATTGCAAGAACCTGTTTATGCATACGATAAGACACTGATACTTAATATCATTGAAGCGTACATAGACAGGATCTTAAGAGCTAACTTGTTTATTTAGATAGAAAAAAGGCTTC
>NZ_JBGOOD010000094.1:0-11049 GCF_041439475.1 Vibrio sp. 1S139 | reverse complement strand
GGGATTATCTGCTAACTGCAGGATCGTTCAAGTCTTCTTAAACGATCGGCATTAGACGACATTCGTCAGCCTTTTTATTGCCAGTAAAAGCCCGTCGGCTCTAGCTTCTCTGCAGTTCCTTATACCTCCACTCCCAAGAGGGAGGAACGACTGAGTTGGGAATCTATAGCGGTTTCAGTGATCTACGAACAACCTCAATTCTGATAACGGTCGCAAAAAATTTTCACCTGTCGACTTTACTGTATAAAGAAACAGTATATACTGAACTTATATACAGTATTGTTCAGTTATACAGGTAAATAAAAATGCTGGCTCATTTAAGTGTTAATAATTTCGCTATTGTTAAGTCTTTACAGCTAGAACTATCTAAAGGCATGACAACAATCACCGGGGAAACTGGTGCGGGTAAATCTATCGCTATCGATGCTTTAGGCTTATGTCTTGGGGGAAGATCCGATGCAGGAATGGTTCGACAAGGTGAAGAAAAAACCGAAGTCAGTGCCGCTTTTTTACTTGAGAACAATCTGCATGCAACCCGCTGGTTAGAAGACAACGAATTGCTTGATGGCAGTGAGTGCATCCTGCGCAGAACCATCTCAAAAGAAGGTCGTTCTCGTGCATTCATCAACGGTAGCCCTGTCCCTCTTTCGCAATTGAAATCGCTAGGACAACTGCTGATCAACATCCATGGTCAACACGCGCATCACCAGTTGATGAAAAGCGATTACCAAATGGCCATGCTTGATCAATACGCAGGCCACTTGAACCTATTGAAATCGACACGTAATGCTTATCAAGCCTGGCGACAAGCGGATAACCACTTAAAAGAGTTACGTGAAAATAGCCAGCAAAACCAAGCTCAAAAACAACTTCTTGAATACCAAATCAAAGAGTTAAATGAGCTGTCTATTGGGGAGGAAGAATATGAAGACCTCGAACAAGAGCATAAGCGCCTCTCCAATAGCGGAGAACTGGCCACAACCTGTCAGCAAGCTATCGAGCTTATTTATGAAGGCGAAGAAGTTAATGCGCTTGGTATTCTGCAATCGGCCAATAACTCCTTAATTCAGCTAGCTGAGCTAGATGAAAGATTGGCCGAGTTACCGAACTTGCTTTCTGAAGCCATTATTCAGATCGAAGAGACCAACAACGAGTTAAGAACCTACCTAGACAGCATTGATGTTGATCCCGGTCGTATGGCTTACGTTGAGGAGCGTTTCTCTAAAGTGATGTCGATGTCTCGTAAACACCACGTGTTACCTGAAGAGCTGTATAAGCACCATCAAGACTTACTACAACAAGTTGAAGCGCTTGATTGCTCTGATGAAAAATTGGAAGAACTGGCAAACGAGGTAGAAAACCAATACCAATCGTTCGTGGCTAAATCCGAGAAGCTTCATAAATCTCGCGTTCGTTACGCAAAAGAGCTCAACAAGCTGATCACGCAAAGCATGCACGAGCTGAGCATGGAAAAAGCGCAGTTTGCCATTGAAGTGAACAACACCAACACGCACCCTTCCCCATTGGGTATGGATAACGTGACCTTCATTGTTTCGACCAACCCAGGCCAACCAATGCAGCCAATTGCTAAAGTGGCTTCTGGTGGTGAGTTATCACGAATCTCACTAGCGATTCAGGTGATTACAGCGCAAAAAGTGGATACACCAAGCCTGATTTTCGATGAAGTCGATGTGGGTATCAGTGGGCCAACCGCTGCGGTTGTCGGAAAAATGCTGCGTAAGCTGGGCGAATCTACGCAGGTGATGTGTGTGACGCACTTACCTCAAGTTGCCGGTTGCGGTCACCAACAGCTGTTTGTTGCGAAGAACACGAAATCAGGTAAAACCGAGACCCAAATGCACACGCTTGATGAACAACAACGCGTTTCAGAGCTTGCTCGACTGCTTGGTGGCAGCCAAATTACCGAATCGACACTTGCCAATGCAAAAGAGTTATTAATCGCAGCTTAGGTTACATATTCGGCAACTTTCTGATAATTTACCGAAAATTCTTGGCAATTTTGCAACTTAATTCAAAATTGCCAGTCATAACAAGCTCAAAGCGCAAGGAGCTTTTTACTTCTTGCTGGAGCTTGTTTATTATCAGGCAGTATTTTAGCGAAGAAAGATCTCAAACTATGCGAATTAAAAAGTGGTTAGTTGCAGTTCCACTTGCACTAACAATGTTGACCGGTTGCTCTCTACTAGAGAAGTTGGTTTATCGAATTGACATCAATCAGGGTAACTATGTTGAACAAGAAGCTGTCGATCAGCTCAAGTTTGGCATGACAAAAACACAAGTTCGTTACGTTATGGGCTCACCAATGCTTATCGAAAACGGCTACCCAGATACGTGGTATTACATTTACCACCACCAAAAAGGCCATGAAGACCCTATTCAGAAAAACCTAGTCGTTAACTTTGATGCCACAGGCACCCTAGTAACGATCAACGGTGATTTTGAAGCCAGTGATGAGTTCTTCGAAAGCCTTCGCTAGCTTTCAACCAACAAAGCTTTCCAGTCAACAAAGCTCTTAGCCGATAAAGCTATCAGTCGACAAAGCAAGAATCGCAAAAGCCTGCTAACACGAGCAGGCTTTTTAATATCTGCTAACAAATTAGCTGCGTTGTCTAACTAACAGGCACAAAAAAGCTCGCCAATATAGCGAGCTCTCTTCTTAGTTAAATTTGTTTGGCATTACGATTTAGCGGCGGCCGCTTTTGCTTGTTCAGCACGCTTACGACGAATCTCTTTTGGATCAGCCAACAATGCGCGGTAGATTTCGATACGATCTTTATCACGAACCGTCGCATCTAGCTTAACGTTACGGCTGAATACGCCAACCTTGTTTTTAGCTAAGTCGATTTCTGGATACAGTTCCAAAACACCAGACTGTGCGATGATCTCTTCAACGGTCGCGTTCTTGTTCACTACCAAGGTAAACACACGCTGCTCGTGCGGAAGCGCGAACACAACCTCTACGTGGATCATATCTGATTCAATAGTCATGGCTTAGTAAACCTGTTTCGCGCGTTGAGTAAAAGCACTGACCATATTGCTCGTCAGCTCATTGAAAACCTTACCAAATGCCATTTCAATCATTCGGCTAGAGAATTCAAACTCCAACTTAAGCTCAACCTTACACGCTTGCTCATCGAGCGGAGTAAAATACCAACCGCCCTGCAGCTTTTTGAACGGGCCATCCACCAGCTCCATCAAGATCTCAGCACCATCCGCTAAGCGGTTCGATGTGGTAAATGTTTTGCTGATACCAGCTTTAGAGACATCAACCGAAGCCACCATAGTTGAATCTGAAGATTCGATCACACGTGAACCAGAACACCCTGGCAAAAACTCGTGATAACGAGCAACATCATTGACCAAGCTGAACATCTGGTCGGCACTAAACGACACTAATGCTGAACGAGTAACCTTTGGCATATAGACTCCTGTTAAAGACAGCGTTACATTAACACAAACTGCAATTTTAATTGTATTGGGCCAGAGCGCAAATAAAAAGGATTCCCCAACTAGGGTGCAATCCGTATAATGAGGCCATTATGGCAAAGAATAAATCAAAATCAAAAGCCGGTAGTAATACCATTGCGCTTAATAAGAAAGCTCGCCACGAATATTTCATCGATGATGAGATAGAAGCGGGGCTTGAGCTACAAGGCTGGGAAGTAAAATCCCTACGTGAAGGCAAAACCAATATCGCAGAAAGCTACGTCTACATCCGAGACGGCGAAGCATTCATCAGTGGTATGACGATCACTCCGCTCACTCAGGCGAGTACTCATATCGTGGCGAACCCAACACGTATCCGTAAACTACTTATGTCGAGAAAAGAGCTCGACAACCTTATCGGTCGTATTAACCGTGAAGGCATGACACTTGTCGCAACCGCACTTTACTGGTCTCGCTCTTGGGCGAAGATTAAAGTTGGTGTAGCGAAAGGTAAAAAGCTGCACGATAAACGTACTGATATGAAAGAAAAAGACTGGGCGAGAGATAAAGCACGAATTATGAAGAGTAATTTGCGTTAATTTTAAGCACTTAAACGCACAGTGCTAGACAGGCAATGCTTTTCTGGTACTATGCAAATAACACTTGGGGCTGATTTAGGATTCGACAGGAATTTTGAAGTCTGAGGTGCATGCCGTGGGGCGGTTGGCCACGTTAAAAGCCGCAAAAAAATAGTCGCAAACGACGAAAACTACGCACTAGCAGCTTAATAACCTGCTCAGAGCTCTCTTACCCTAGCTTCCGCTCGTAAGACGGGGACCAATAAGAGATCAAACCCAAACTAGCTAGCGCGGATTCTCCCACCTGAGAGGAAAAGCGCGAATAACAATTCAGGTTAGCCTTTAACTAGCGTGTCGGTTCGCAGGTTGCTGGTGAAATTAAAGATCGACTAAGCATGTAGTGCCAATGATGAATGATTTTTGGACGCGGGTTCAACTCCCGCCAGCTCCACCAATCACTATAAGAGACTGAATTTAAACGATTTTTCGTTGATTCGGTCTTTTTTTTTGCTGTTTGGTACTGAAACAAGGTACTAAACTATGCGCTACCTAAACCTCTCCAAATCTGGCAACTGGCACTTTCGATTCCAAGTTCCGACCCAACACAGATACCTCTTTGATGATCGCGCAGAAGTAAAAAAGTCACTGCGAACTTCGGACAAACAGGCAGCCATCATCCAAGCACTACAGTTTGAACTTGAGATCCGCACCTCCATCAAACATAGTCAGCCCTACTCCGCTAAAAATAAATCAATACCTAAGCAACAGAGCAACCCTGCCATAGCCCTGAAACGCTCTCAATCGCTGGTTGCATTCAAGTGCTTAGAAAAGTACCGAGAGTCGAAGAAAGACCTTGTAAACCCTAAGACCGTCGAGATGGCTTATGCCAAATGCTATATCGTGCTGACACTGCTCAAAGCCAAAGGCATCAAAGATATTCGCAGACTCCAAGCAGAAGAAGCCCGAACCCTGTTAAGCCAATACCCTATTAATGCCAAAAAGCATAAGAAATTTGATGGCTTGAAAGGGCAACAGCTAATCCGAGCTAACAAGAAGTATCAACTCCCTACCCTTAGCCCAGAAAGCGTGAAAGATTACATCCAGAAATGTTCATCATTCTTTGAGTGGTGCTTACAGATGGAGATGACTGACATCAACCCATTTAAAGGGATGAGATTCAAAAAGACTCGTAAGGACAGTGAAGCTAAAAACGCCTATAGTCATGCTGAGCTTCAAAAACTCTTTAGCACAGAGATCCACACCCAGAAAAAGTACAAACACCCACATTACTACTGGCTACCACTCTTGGGTTTATACACTGGCGCACGCTTAAACGAACTGTGTCAACTGTATAGAGAAGATATCTTCAAACAGGATGATACATGGGTAATCAGGATTGACGATAAGCTCACTGGACAACGGCTCAAGAACAACAGTAGCCGCAGGTTAATCCCCATTCACGACAAGCTTTTACAGTTAGGATTCATTGATTACATTAGCAGCGTGCAACATGAGCGTATTTTCCCTGCCCTTAAACAAGAACGTGATGGATTCGCTACTGCTGCGTCCAAATGGTTTGGGCGGTTCAAAACAGCGTTAGGGTTTGAACGTGGTCATGACTTCCATTCTTTTCGCCATACTGTCGCGACACAGCTTAAACATGCTGAGACCTCTTCTGTTCTTGCTGGTGAACTCTTAGGGCATTCTCAAAACAATATCACCTATGATAGGTACGGCAAAGGCATGTGCCTTAGAAAACTGAAACAAGCAATTGACGTTATCAAGGTAATCAAATAACTCATTTCAGCTCCGGAAAGTGTTTAGGTAGCGGTCAAGCTTCACTAGAAAAATTTAGCCAACAGGTTGCGGGGCAAACTCCACCCACCAATTGTGCAGCAGCCTGTTGCACAAATCAGTTTGACTCACTTATGCACCTTTATGAGTTAATGCGATCTAAAACGAGTTCTTGACTATCAAATTTTGCGATAATTAAATGAATCGAGGCAAAGAGAAACCGCTGAACCTCATCATTATTTGTATGGCGTTAACCAAGACATTGTCGCGTTGACATCGTCCATATAATAAATCTTATATGCTAAGGCTAAATTGTTCTAAATTTGAGTAAGAATGTATATGTTCAGAATAAATGATTCTATAAAATTTTCAGAAAAAGAATATGTTATCAGTGAGTTCTTAGGGCAAGGAGGGATGGGGCATGTGTTCAAAATTGAAAACACAGATGACGGATCCAAACTAGCCATTAAATCTCTTCAATACTTTCTTCCCGATGATGATAATTATCGTTCGTTATTTAACGAATGGGAACAAGCTCAAACAGTTAAGCATGAGAATGTTATTAATTATGTTGGTTTCCATAATGGTCTCTCAGAACCCAACACTCCATATTTAGTGATGGAACTAGCCAATGGTGGTTCGCTTGAAGACTTTCTTAAATCTAAGAGTACATTATTATCTGAGAGTGAATGCTTAGAAATTTTCCACCAGATAATCAATGGTATGGAAGCTGTTAATAGTGTGTTGGTCCATAGGGATATTAAACCTGACAATATTTTTATTAACAATGGTGTATTTAAAATAGCTGATTTTGGTCTTGCTAAAGTAGCTCAAGACAAGACCCGTTCTCGTACATTTAAAGGTTGGGGAACTGAACCATATATCGCTCCTGAGGCATATCGTTCAGATAAAAACACCATACAGATGGATATGTACTCGATCGGACATGTTTTTTATCAAATAGCAGCTTTAAAACATGCTTATGGCTGTCCAAATAACTGGGAAGAAGCTCACTTAACTGCTGTTCCAGAGTCATTGTCAGCGGCTAACCCAAGTATTTCAGCTAAGGTTTCTGCTGTTATTAATAAATTAATTGCTAAAAAACCTAGTCACCGCTATGAATCTTGGGATTCTGTAAGACAAGATTTATACCGTTCTGCGCAGAATGTTAGTGAAAACAAAGAAGTAATTAATAAAATCCTTGATAGTAAGGTTTCTCGAGATCTTGAACAAGAAAGAAACTTATCAGCACAACAAAAATTAGCTGATGAGAAAAAGAGAAAATCAGACATCCTAGACTTTCAGTTTAACAATGAAATTGTAATGCCTCTGAAAGCCTTTGTTGAAGATTTTAACAGAGTTTCAGGTAATAACTCTTTAATGAAGTTAAAAGAGCAATCTGCCTACGGAAGTTTATCCTGTCAGTTACTATTTGATGGTAAAGAGGTAAATATTTACTTTGCTCATATTAGCGACAGTGATGTTATGGAGTCATATGGCGATAATATGTGGGGTGAACGGGTTCTCCACCGGACTCAGCCATCGTTACAACAAAAACCAGTTTTGGGTTGGGGAACAATCGAATGCCTTGATGGCCGCGGAATAAATATAGTGTTGGTTGATTCAGATCAAGATGAATATGGCGACTGGTACGTGCTTAGGAATAAGGTCTCAAGCTTTGGCAGAAGAAGCGAACAGCGTGCAGACCCTTTCGCGTTTTCCAGCAGTGAACTTGTTAAAGAAATTCACCATGTTGGCGCCATGCACATATATAGCACGCAGGTAAAACAACTTGATATCAAAGAGGTCTTAGAGTTTGTCTCTAGCGCATTTTAAATTTGGTAGTTGATATTTACCATATGGTAAGTGCTTAAAGTCTCAAGAAGGTTTGTCCAAAAGTAAGCTCGATTTATTCTGCTATATGCTCGCATGTAGAGTATAAATGAGCAGCCAAACGTAGTGCGGCAGGTATTATGAAGTAACTCTTCCTATCTGAAGAGTTACTTCTAATTATTTACACTTAAGTTTAGGTGACGCTGCTACCAAATAGAGGGCTATGCTTTCAACAATCTGCTTCGCTTTGCTCTCATTGTCTTCCTGTATCATCTCAGTGTCCATTGGAATATCATTACCATCGATTTGATCATTCAACATAATTGCAGATAAATGAATATCGACCACGGAGCATAACCATTCAAATTTATGTGTTCTTTCCTTTTTATCTTTATCTTTATCTTTAATGAATTCAACTTCCTCACAATAACTAATAACCATTGACAATATATCTTTATAACGTCGGTCCCTTTTTGATAACTCCTTAGCCGCCTTCAACTTTGATCTATCTATTCCTATATTAATACTATCCAAAAATTCCATAGTGTTTATTTTAAACATATTAAATGCTCAGATATTTTCAAGGGGTTTGGGGCTCCCCCAACAAGATGGACTAATTAAGCGAAGCAATTGTCCTATCTTGAACCCTGAGAAAATAAATACTTTTGCGGTAATTTAATTTAAGTAATACACTAAAATTAAAATGATAAAGAACTGGACAGTTATAACTCAACCCGTAAAGTTCGGAAGTAAAGGTGTTGCATCTCGAGAGCGTTACTTAACATCGAAAAATCACCCAAATCATAAAAACACAACCGAGATTCATTCGATTATTGGCGATGAATATACATCGCGATATATTGATTTAATCGGTGAGCAATATCGACTTCGTCAACAGATGGGTAGGAAACCCGGTCGGCATTTATCATCTTTTGCGATGGAATATTGCTTAACGTTACCTAAAGATGTAGCGACACCTAATAACGAACAGTGGAATAAGGTCATAAACTACTGTTGTACATCATTATTCAACATTTGTAATTTGGAAGAACAGGATAAATATTATTTTAAAAAGAATATTAGAGCTGTATTACATCGACAAAACAAAAACATTAGCACAGGAAGTGGTGACCACGTTCATCTTATAATTGGTAAAGTTCTGGCAGGCAAAAACACGCGAATACTTAAGGAATTACAGCAAAAAAAAGCCACAAAGGCTTTAAAAACTGCATTCAATATCGCTGTTTTAAAGTATATTGGCCTGAATTTTAGAGACTATACTCCATCTGAATTAAGAAAATTTAAAAAATTAGAAATATGGAAGCATTATCAATCTAAAGATTTAGAAAACTTAAAGAATATAGAAAGGATTCAAAAGCAAGTCGATAAATGGTTTTCTGCCTTTGCCGAAAAGGATAATCGACAATTCAATCGAATAAACAAGTCTTACTTATCATTAGTTAATAGTAGTTCTTACAATAGCCAAGAGACTATAAATAAGCTAGAGGAATCACTAAATCAAATTGAAGTTGTTTCAGGAAGAAAGTTCAAACGATAAAAACACAGAAAGCTCCGAACTGCCATTTCAGTATTCGGAGCTTTCTGTGTTTTTTAGTTTCGTTTTCTTAGAGATATTTCGTGCTGATTTCTAGGTAGAAGAACAACTGCAATAGGAGGATTAGCTAACTCCTGCATATACTTCAAAGATTCAGAAATTTGCGCTGCGGTAAACCTTCCAGAAAACAACTTGGTTAAAGGTGTTTTCCCTATAGGTTTTCCTCCATTATCACGGATACACTTCACAATTCCTTGATAAACAGCCCTTGAAACCTGCAACTTTTCATTTGCGATAACTGATTGAATCTCAGTATTATAAATGTACTTAACTGATTGTTGCCAATAGTCAATCCATGCCAAAGCTGCATCAAGGTGATGCTTCTCAATAACTAAACTACAATCCGTAGCGGCAAATATCATCGCATACATAGAAGTATAGTGCCTAGCTCTGACTAATAAATCAGCTTCAATTGAGCCTCTTGCTCCAAGATTTCTTAGTCTAGAATAGTTTTCCTCCCATAATTTTCGATATTCATCAGAGTAGGTAAGTTCTCTCTTTTCCTCATTACACCAAATGAGAACCCTCTCTAGGCTTTCCGCCAATTCCTCTAGTACATCTTCTCTCATACACTTAGGAAAAGGTACGTCAGGCTGCCTCACACCATAAAAAATTGGGAACCGATTTAAAAAACCATTAGATATCTCGATGAAGCTCAGCTTTTCAGTTAGTTCCTTAGGGGTAACGTGGGCATAAATTACAACATGTGGTTTCTTACACCCAATGCGATTAAACTTCGTCAAAGGTGCCAGTTCTCCTCCATCGAATAAACACCTAATCGTTGAGCTTAAAGTACTACTTCCACTCTTGGACTTCGCAATCACATTAAAAAACTCTTCTTCAGTCACAAACAATCGTTTATCCAAAACCCCTTCAACGATATTTCCGTCACTATCTTCTGAGTCATCTCTAATACTATTAACCAAGCCTTCTGATGAGGATAAACCTCCCGAATGCTCAGGTGAAAGGATTTGTAGATCATTGATAAAAGGTTTTACAGCACGAAATTGCTTAGATGAAAGGCCTTTCCCCTCTCCTGTTCCCGCAACCATGAGAGCATTGCACCGTGGTTCAGTTTTTGTTGCGCCGAAACTTGTAGTTACTTGACCTCTATTAATTGAAGCGCTTAAAAAAGATATTACTTCTGCTCCCATAAATTCAGGTATTGCTTCGGTACTATCTGATAGTTTTGCCATAAAGTCCCCAACAAGACCATAACGACCTTTATCATCTAGTTGTGGTTTGACTTTAATTAAGTCAGCACTTTCATTTTTCATCTTCTTCTCTTTTTAATTTTGACAAATTTAGGGCGAAAAAATCCTTAGGAGTTTCACCCTAAATATTATTAACTTTGTGTTTTTACTTAATAATCGATATGACGTCTAACATCACATCCATAGAATAATCCTTCGAGTAAACATCTGCGGTAGTATTAATACTATGTCCAGCAAGTTGTGCTCTTTTTTCTAGTTCCACGCCTGATTTTTTTAGTTCATCGATAAAACTATGCCTAAAGGAAATAAGATTTTTCCCTCTTCCAAGATTCAGTTTTTTCCGCCAGTATGCTGACCACTTACTGGCCTTGTAGCTCAGTGGTCTACCTTTCTGCTCCGATTCAGGAAATAACTTTCCTTTTTTCTCAACTGAATAGGGAATAAAGCCCAATTCGATTAAATTAGGGTGCAAAGGCACTAACCTACCACTGCCCGGTGTTTTGTATTCATTTGGGCGTTGTTGCCTAAATCAATTGAACCTTTTTCGAGTCCTGCGATCTGATCCTTT
>NZ_JBGOOD010000093.1:0-11174 GCF_041439475.1 Vibrio sp. 1S139 | reverse complement strand
GGGATTATCTGCTAACTGCAGGATCGTTCAAGTCTTCTTAAACGATCGGCATTAGCTCATAAGAGCGGCTTTATTTTTAACGACTGATTGGCTGGTGTAGCACTACTGTTGTATTGAGAGAGCGAATGCCATTGAAAGACTCTATCTCATTACATAAATGGTGTATTGATTGCAGATCAGGAGCTTCAATCAAAGAAATAATGTCGTAGGTCCCCCCAACAATGCTTGTAAGTCTGACTTCAGGTAGTTCTTTTAATGCATTACTTACATCATTTTTCTTACCTTTTTCACAAGAAATTAGCAAATAACTGGCCGCTTTTCTCTCGTCATTTTCTACTCTTATTTGTGCCGTATACCCTTTGATAATACCGGTCTTTTCAAGCCTGTTGATGCGTTCAGCGACCGCTGTTCGCGACAAGCCGATGTTGCGAGAAAGATTAGCAATCGATTCTCGCCCATTGGAGAGTAGATTCGAAAGAATTTTACGATCTAGTTTGTCTAAGCCTTGTAAACTAATGTTGGACATCATGTGTTCTGCCTTTTCTGAATTATTATTGTATTTGTATTTGTATTTGTATTTGTATTTGTATTTGTATTTTTACTATATAGCTTCGGGTAGAGTGAAGTTATACAGCTCCGCTAACGTAAACGGGTTTTTCTGAGTCAAAGGAGTGATTCGCAAGCTCAGATCTCTGCCTGCTACTTTTATATCACTCACGAAGCTACCGTTATGGGTATTTGTTAACGTTGAGTCACCAAATAACCGATAGATAGCCCATTGACCATTCTTGCTTAGTACATGTTGTTTACCTTCGTCTGTTACATCTTGAATTGTTATACTGATATTGAAATCTCCATTTTGAGGAGGCCACTCAAGTTCGCGAATTCTGCTGGGACCATGGTAATAGTTGATATTTGAGTCCGCTATTTTTAAGCTTGCTCTGATCGCACTAGAATCAAGATCAAGTACCTTCGCACTAAATGGAAGGTACAAACGGTTTGTACTCTTGTTGATTAGTGTATCTCTGATGACATTGTAATTTCGCAACTGAACAAGCAGTTCTGGTGAGAGAGGCATAATTTCACCTTCTACTTGTTTTGGCGTCCATAGGTTTGTGTCATAAAAAGGAGCGAAATTTTTATCGATAAATGCATCAAGCAAGCCTCCCGATGCGAAAAGCAGCTCAAAGTCTTCGATCGAAATTTCTTCTGTTGCACTTAGATCAAAAGGGTACCTTCCTAAACCTAACTCTTTGAACTTAGAATAGATCTCACTATACCAAAGAGTCTGTATTCCTTTTGATGATTCAGAAATCATCACGGACCAGCTCTGGTTAACTACGTCTAAAAGCCAACTTCTTACTGGCTCAGGAGATTTTTGTGCAATTTGTTTTAAACGAATCAGAGGATCGGCATCCGTACTACTCATCCGGTGTTGTGCTGCAGACAACGCTGCCATTTGAGGGTCCGGTGCGTCTGCTATATCTTTCATATACGTACGAACTCTGCTCAGTGCAGTTATCGTTTCATCCCATGGTGTAGGGGAGTTTGGGGTTTCGTTAATTTGCAATTGATTCAAGATGTGGAAAGCTTGTTCAACTCTTTTCATTAATAAGTAGTCAGGCTTTACAACTTCTTCAACGAGTTCTGGTGCTGCTTTTACGGCACCCGCAAGTTTAGGGTTAACTTGAGCCATTAATGCTCCTTGTTGACCGATCGGTGAAAACTGCGTGTTTGTATAAACTTGTTTTAGAACCGTTGTCATCGGAGAAGATGGGCCAGAGATCAGATCAATGGCGTTAGTAATCTCCCCTATATTGTTATAACGCTTTACTTTTAGTTCGCTTAAAGCATTTCGCCAATAACTGATGTAGTCATCCGTATATTTTTTTCTTACTTGCTTCTTGAATGTCTCTTGTTCTTTGTCTGTTGGGATTACGTGGTTTGACAAACCCAATACCCAGTTGTCGGTGATGACTTGTTGCGACATTAAATCGACGCGAGGGCGGTAAAACGTACTGAAGCCTGTAGATGTGTAAACTTTATCGATTTCTAATCGTTGAGGATCCAAGTTGTCGTTGAAGACATTATTAAAGTCGAAACCGACTGCTCGCTGTAAATTCAAAGTGCCTAAATCAATGTCACCTGCTTGTTGTAACAAGCTGGCGTACACAAGATCTACATTTGAACTAGAGAGTAGAGAACGTCTTGTCGCACGCACCATATTCATGTTGATCGATACAGGTTCAAAATCAGTGCGGAAATATGCGTCCAAATATTTCATCACTGTCGTGATCGTGTCTGGTTGATCACTGAGTTTTTGGAGCGTTGACATCGTTTGCTGACGTAGAAATTTTATCTCGCGTTTTGTAGGATCATTCAACATTAAGTAACCTTTTAGTAAAGGCAGTGCATTATTAACGTTGTCTTGATTTTGTGTTAGTTGCAAACGATAACCTTGCTCAATTACTGGCATTAAGTGGTTTCTAATCTGCATTATGAGGGCGTTATAAGCGATTTTCGTACTTTCATCGAGACGACTTACATTCATATTCATAAGTTCATTATCTAGCGCTTGTGAGCCACTAAGCCATGCTTGATAAGATGGTTGTACAGTTTGGATCGCACTTGAAAGAGAACTTTCAAAAGAATTGCCTTTTGGGTAAGACGATTGTGAATCATCTATACCAATAAGCTGACTAATCACTCTCAGGTTGTCATCTAAAGTCGTTGAAAACAGGTAAGCACCACTACCTAGTAAAATAATGGAAGCTGCAACGGCTAGACGGCTCTGCCTCTGGATCATCCTAAGGTAAGTCTTGTTTTCACCTGCGAAATCAGATTCAGGCAGGATCTGAGAGTCCATTAAGAAACGCGTAAAATAGGGCGTTTCTGTTAACTGAGTATGTTCCGACGCAATGATCGGCAAGTTAAAGTAGTTGCTGCAACTCTTAGCTAATAGGTTGTATTTTCTACCACCTTGGATATTCGATATAAAAAACACTTCACGGATATCAAGAGAATAAGACCCAGTATTGAGTTCTGAAAGTCGTTCTATCACAGAAGCAATTTCAGACTGACACAATTCGAATTGTTTAGGGAATGCTAATATGGCTTGCTTCTCGTTAACGTCATTAGAGTGAGACGACGAATCTAACGCATTGCTCTCCATTACTTTTACTAAATTACGGAAGCTATCATGGTAGTACTCAACAAATACACCTTTAGCTTCCTTTAATGGAATTGATAGAAATTCAACCGAGGTCTTTAAAGAACTAAAGTGTATGTATTCCTTAAAGCCTTCTAGTTTATCGAGTTTAGACATCATTAGATAAAGAGGAATTGCCGATGATGTTTTGTCACTTACTGACTCTAATCGATGATTCAGAGCAGTTAATGTATAGTCAATTTGCTCTGATTCAGAAACGATTAAAAATTCAAAATCGATAAAGAAAAGACAACCTGAAAATGGCTTTCTAGGCTTGTGTTTAATGACCTCATCTACAAATGTGTTCCACAGAGCGCTATCGTTACTTGATACTTCTTGAAACAATAGGCGTTGATCCGGTTTGATATACACGGCGGAGTCTGACTCATACCATTCGAAAAAATCATTCTTTGCAGTACGAGTCTGATCCATTGGCTTGATTGCACTGGAGTTAAGTAGAAACTGAGTTCGACCCGCGTATTTATTGCCAATCATTAAATAGATTGGCTTTTTATTGGAACCAGAAAGAAGCGGACGGATGACCATGGCTAATGCTTCTTCTTCTGTTTCCAGCTTTAGGGCTTTAGTGTTGTTTTTCTTTTTTAGCCACAACGTTACCTGAAACAACGAATAGAAAATTGTTATAGCACCTAAAGCAATCCATAGGTAAAACTTGTCTGTTATATCTAGCCAAAGGATATAGATTGCAGCGATCGTAGCAGCAAGAAAGAGGAAAATGGCCGTTGATATAACAACAGGGTTCCTCATTAGTTTGTGTTTTAACATAAGCCTATTTCGTTGTTTTGAGTTTGTTGTAATACCGAGTCTTAAGACGGTTTTATGAGTTTTACGGTTTATTTGCTGACAGATCTGATTCTAAGGTTTTTATTTTGTGTAAATAGACGTTCAGTATCCGAAGAGATTTCTGTAGTTCTTTTTGTTGTTGTTCTTTTTCTGCATATTCAATGCGGCCAATCAATGGAAAAAGAGAGTTACTGTACTCATAAGCTCGTGCAGTCTTTTGACTTTCACTTCCTCTAATTGCATTCGCAAATACAGACCTGGCGTTAGAAAAGCGTCGGTGAAGTTGGGCGTAATCTGTGTTTAACTTTTCTTGTTCATTGGTGAACTCTTGGCGTAATCGTAGAATAGAAGACGAGTCCGGATACAGCTTGGTCAAATCAAGCGTCAATCGGTCTAAAATATCGATCTGATACACTTTGATTGGATCGGCAACCCAACCTTTCATTAGTGTGTCTAATTGGTTTACGACATTAGGTCTAACATCTTGAGAAATAGGAGCATATTCATATCTTAATGAATGTGCTATTTCATTAAGTTGTGAGATATCAGATGTGATGATTTGTTTAGTCAGATCTTTTAGTTGGTATTGCTTATAAAAGAAGTGAGAGGACAATGCTAAAGCAAGAAATCCGGCTAACAGGTAGACGACTAAATAATTAGAGGGTGTTTTATCGTCGACTTTCGATGTTGTTGCAGATTGCTTATTTGACACATCAATTTTAATGGTTGATGGTTGAGCCACTGGTGTTGGTTGTTTATTTTCTTCTGGAGCTCGGTACTTTCGTTGATTCTCTGCTTCGCGCAGGTTTGCTTCGGTCTCTTTATGTTCATCAACCCATTGCTTTAAGATTCGACGTACCCCACCTAATGAAGGTGCTTTTATACCGTAATGTAGTCTTAGTTCTTCTTCAATTCTCATACATAAGCGATGGCAAGTTTCGATCAGCAGTACGTCGTCGGGGTTTGTTTTAATCGACTTTATTCGTTTTTCTGTGTGTTCAACCATCCAGTCTATCGCCCCAATCCTTGCGTTTGATTTTGTAACTTCTGGATATGCGGTAAACCAATAAACGACACATAAGTCCAGAATAGAACTGAGTCCTTCAGCTAAACCTTTTAAGCCATCATTATGTGTTGCTGCGACAGTAAAGTAGCAACTACAACGGAAATCTTTGCTGTTTTTCGAAAGTATCGTTTTTGAAAGAGACTGAACCTTTTTCCAAGAGACTCTCCCTGTCACCTTATTAAGGTTATTAATTTGACGTTTTATCTCTGTAAAATCATCTAATGCGTTTGGGTTAGTTCCGCTAGGCTTTTCTTCGTCAATAGGCCGTCTTGTGAAATCTGAGGAGAACATAATCTTGATATCCAACTGTATATAACGAAATCGAAATTTAGCGATAACTAATAAATTTAGCCTCGCTTGTTTTTTTATTTATATTTTTCAAGGATTCTATAGTCAAACAGAATAATTTGAATGTTAAAAGATTTGAAAAGTTCTTAATTTCAGCACTATGTGACGTTATTCACAAAAAGATCAAAAAATGTAACAATTTACGACTGGGCTTTATAAAATTTCAGTGATAAAAGTCACATTTATGGTCTTTTGGGGGGGTAATATGAATCTAACTATTCCTGCGTGTGGTGCTTTATTGATTAGCAATTACTCATTGTCAATGATTGCATAAATATTAACTAACACTAAATTAGAAAAATGCTGTAAATGATTATGCTATAGGTTAAAGATAAAAAAGTGGCATGTTAGGTTTTTTGAATTTTGTAAATGCTAATTTTCTTGTATTGAACAACCTTCTTTCTTTGGATGGTTGTTGGTCGTTTGATTTTTCAATTATTGATAGTTTTGATTTTATAAATGAATTTTATTTGTAATTATTCGTAATGCATTTTCTTGTAGATATATCGTTTTTTTTGCTAGTTATAATGTCGTAAATGGCGGGTGTGACCGTCTCCTTATTGTAAAAGACATAATACTTGCTATCTTGCGCATCTAGTTAATATATGGATGAACTCAGAGGGAAGCATGCGAAACCTAAGTCAAATCGGTCTAATATCCACAATGTGTCTTTTTTCGTCCATCGCAATCGCGAAGGGTGAAAGATATGGTGGTTCAGTAAATATGCTGAGCATAGACACTATAGAATATGAAGAAGGACCGAGTGGCCAAGTAGATGCTCTGCGTTACGGGTTCGTCCATACACGTCCAATTGATGAAAGTAACAACCGATGGCGTTGGTGGCTAGGTTTTAATTATTTGGCTGAAGACGACATCGAAGCTCCAAAGAATGGCGTTTATAACGAGGTAACCAATTACGAATTTCGTATTGTGCCTCAGTATGCTTTAGGTAGCTGGTCGGTGTTCACACCTTATATAGGTGCAGGCTTGTCTTTAGGTTACTCGCAATACTCAAACCGTTGGAAAGTTGACGACCAAGGCTTTCGTTACGGCGAACAACTTGAAGATATCGATCAATTTGAAGCTGGCGCTGTTGTGACTTTTGGTAGTGTGATCAAGTTAGGAAGTAACCCAGACGCTCATTTACAAATAATCCCGCAAGCTTCATACATCTTACCTTTTTATAACGAAGGTCTAGGTGGTGTCGAGTTTAGTGTTTCTCTTCTGTTTTAAAGGCTATTCATGCGTATAAATCAATTGGTTTTGGTGATCTCGAAGTGCCCTGAAGAATATGTTGGAGCTAAAAGTATCGAGATGCCTGAAGAAGGTGGATCTCTAGGGCGAGAAGCAGGTTGTACAGTGACTTTAACGGATCACAACCGATTCATATCTGGTACGCACTGTCTATTGAGTATATATGGAGACACTTATTACATTAGTGATGTGAGTACAAATGGCACATTGGTTAATGGTAATAAGATCCTAAAGAATCAACCAGTTTCGTTGTGCGATGGTGACAGAGTTTCTCTCGGACAATATGAAGTGAGTATTTCTCTTGAGTTGGTAACGACTTCATACGACATAGCTTCTGAAATAGCGCCAGAAAGAGATTCAACAGACCCTTTAATGAACTTGGAAGAGTCCGTTGTTGAAGAAGAGACTGAGGCAGGCACGCTAGAAGATCTCTTTATGGAAACGAAACCTGATGGTGTTGAGACCCATGATCCCGTCGAACACTTAAAATTCTCAATGCAAAGAGATGATGACTATCTTGTTAGAGACGAAAGCAACGATAAAAACCTTACGAAGTCATCGACAGAACATCAAAGGCAAGTCGTTGATGACAGTCTGAGTATCCATTCTGAGTTTGACCTTCCTAGTCTGATTCCTGAAGATTGGATGGGGATGGAAGAAGAACAGCAGGCGAGCCTGAAAGCTAAAGATGTCGCCGATGATCAAGCTAAGATATCGAACCGTTTGAAACCAGCAAGCGTTGAAGGTTCAGATCTTAAGTCAGATACACCTAACGGCAGTTCAGGGACTCTCAAAAATAAACTACCAGAAGTGCCACCTGTCACTATTATACCTCATTCTACAAACATACAGAGCCATAAATGGGAAGAGGTGACACAAGAATTTGCCTCTCATACCGAACCACAAGAGCAGCCTGTTGAAAGTGAGAGTAGAACTCAGAATAATATCGCATTGAGTGAAACTTCTTACGAACATGAAAATGTAACACATGCATTCTTTGAAGGACTGGGCGTTGATTTAGAATCTGACACGAAACATGACGCTCTATTTTTTAAACAAATGGGCGCTTGTTTACGATTGTGTATCGATAATTTGTACAAAGATTTACAGAGTGTTGAAGAGCTTACTGACGAAAGTTCATTTGCCCACAATGATCTTAGCCTAACTACATTGATGTTAACGCTCAATAGTCAAAATCTATTGGCTCCAAATGAGCTAATTGAACAGATACTGGATGAACTTAGCGAGCACGATACCTTATATGCGAAGGCAATTAACGATTTGGTATTGGAGCAACTAAAAGCGAATGATCCTCAGCAGTTTGCAAACACTTTAAGCCAAGAGACACGCTTCCTTAGTAAATCAAAGTTGTGGAAAAAGTACAGTGAACATTATGAGCAAAGTACTAGACAATTCAATGAGTCAACTTTTAAAGCGTTGATGAAAGACAGATACAATAAGGTTGCAAAAGCTGATCATGCGTAAACTTATAATCCCCATTACCTTGTTTCTATTATCAGGTTGTTCTATGTGGGAGCAGTTCAAAGAGTCCTCAGGGATTACTCCAGACACTTCTTCGATTGAACTTGTTATCGAAGCTTCAGAACACCTCAATGTTCGTGACCAAGGTCAATCGTCCCCAGTTATTCTGAGAGTTCACGAACTAACGTCTCCAGTTATGTTCCGTAGTTTGGACTTCTTCGCTTTGTTCGAAAATGATAAGGCCTCCTTGGGGGATGAATACATTAAACGGTACGAATATCAGCTGCAACCAGGAGACAAGTTGCACGAGATTCTAGAGTTAGACCCAACAACTAGAGCATTGGGTTTTTCTGTCGCATTCCGCGATATCAATGGCTCATCTTGGCGGAAGGTCGAAGTGATCGAAGAAAAAAGTGAGTACTTCCTCAGACTAAAACTTGAGGGTAGCGAATTATCTTCGAACAATACTCGTGGTATTGAACAGACGTATTTTTAAGGAACTGACGAATGTCTTTATATAATCCAGTTGTTTGGCAAGATGGTATGTTCATGAAGCCTCAACATTTCCAACAACTAGACCGATCTCAAAGTAAGTTATCTAACATGCTTAGCTCTAATAGCTCTCCATTACATTGGGGAGTAAAAAAAATTGAGATTAATACTGAGCTATTGGCATTAGGAAAAATCGGAATCACACGAGCAGAAGGTATATTACAAGACCGCACGCCATTTGATTTACCGCTTCTTGCTGAACTTCCAGAAGTAAGAGATGTTGACCCATCTATTGCGGATAAAGTGGTGTACTTATGTTGCCCACTACCATCAGAGCGTTCGGAACTCTTTGGAGGTAATGGTGACGGTGCTCGTTATAACATGGAGACCCAAGAAGCCGTCGATGCATGTTATGAATCAGAAGATATGGCAAGTATTGTGGTGGGTAAACTTAACTTCTTCTTAATGTACGACCACGAAGATAAGAGTGCTTATACATCGATACCCATTTTAAAAATTTCCGAAGTGAAGCCCGACGGAAGCATCATTTTGGATGAGAACTATATCCCGACGTGTATTGATATTCATGCTTCTACCGTTTTAAGCAAGTTCGCGACTGAATTCGCGTCAATGCTCAAACATAGAGCAGAATCTATAGTTCAGCGTTTGGGGGTGGTTGACCAACAGGGCGTATCATCTGTTGCTGACTTTATGTTGTTACAAGCCTTAAATCGCTACGAACCGTTGTTCTGGCATTTTGCAAGCGTAGAGGGTGTTCACCCAGAGTCGTTTTACCGAATCCTATTACAAGCTGAGGGTGAATTATCCACATTGTGTTCTGCATCTCGCAGACCACAAGAGTTCACCCAATATAACCATAGCCAACTTACTGATTGTTTATCTCGGACACTTGATAGCGCGAAAATGACACTCAGTGTGATGTCAGAGCAACGCGCAATACCTCTAACATTGAGAGAGCAAAGCTACGGAATTCGAACAGCAGCAATTCCAGACAGTAAAATTGTCGAATCTACGACGTTTATTCTTGCTGTTAAAGCAGACGTACCGCTTGATATTTTACATACACAATTTGTGAGCCAAACTAAGATTGGTTCGATCGACAATATTCGCGATCTAATTAACTTACAATTGCCGGGCATTGAAATGAAACCAATGCCAGTGGTACCTCGAGCGTTGCCTTATCATGCAGGTTATACCTATTTTGAGCTCGATAAAGCGAGTGACGAATGGAATGCATTGAATAACACAGCTGCCATCGCTGTCCATATTGCAGGTGACTTCGCGAACTTGTCACTACAGCTTTGGGCTGTACGCCTATGAGTTACGCCGAAAACGATGTCACAGTAGTACTATTTCAACCAGAGCCAGGCAAGCCAATGGAGGTTATGCCTGCACCTGATTTATCTAGAAATATTGCGGTAAGAGACCTAAATGTTGAGAGTATGGGTGTTAATCCTTTGGTCGATCAGTTTACTTGGTTAATCGCCAGTCTCTCATGCATGTCTTCGATTCCTTGGTTGGACGACCCTGGCCCTTTTAGAGAACAAGTTGCACGAGAAATTCGCAAAGGTGAGCGAAAGCTCAATGAAATGGAGTTGGATCGAGCATCAATATTGGTCATACGCTATTGCTTATGTGCTGCGATAGACGAATCTGTATGTCGACAAGAGTGGGGGGCGAACAGTCATTGGAGTACAAATAGTTTGTTGTCTGAGTTTCATAACGAAACATCGGGTGGCGACAAGTTCTTCACCATCTTAGAGCGCTTAAAAGCTGACCCTCGAAAATATAGACACGTAATAGAATTCCTCTATTTGTTGCTGCAGCTAGGGTTCCAAGGCAAGTATGGTCGAGAAGAGCGTGGCAACGAAAAGCTTTCAGAGATAGGAAATACTATCTATCGCTTAGTTAGAGACGAGCGTTTAGCTGAGCAGGAAAAAGTAACGTTAGTTAACTTAAAGGCGAAGTACTTAAAAAAACCGCTCAAACGGGTTATTTCCCCTAAGTTAATTCTTGGCGTCAGTACTGTCATCTTTGGCGTTATGTATGCTGCGACTTACTTGGTTATTGACCTAAAATTTCAGCAGCTTTTGGATGTGTATCAGTAGCATCAGATTTAATTGTGAGATCTTCTGTCCGTTTTTAAAAATAGACTCGAAGTAACAGTCTCATCCTTCATTTTCACTACGTACTTAGAGAGATTGCAGCAAGCAATCTCTCTTATCATACATCTATTGGAATTTAATTGGATTTACTATGGGCGTAACAGTTTGTGCTAATGGACTCAGCGTAGTTCATCAAGGCTCAGGAGGAGAAGCGAACGCAACACTTCCTGATGTTTGTTTAACAACAGTCGGCAAACCTGTTGTTCCTATCCCTTATGGTAACAATGCAAAGTCCGCCGATTTAGCGGGAGGCACCACTACCGTCTCTATGGATGGCGGCATAGACAGGATCTTAAGAGCTAACTTGTTTATTTAGATAGAAAAAAGGCTTCAT
>NZ_JBGOOD010000092.1:0-11268 GCF_041439475.1 Vibrio sp. 1S139 | reverse complement strand
AAAATGTGTACAAGAGATTGGATTGACCTGATCAGTTAATTTTCCGGATTGGTATTACAGATGTTGTGTACGTGAGATGATTTCTTGGTTTGGTCGAACATAGCAAATCACTTTTGTTGTAAACCTACAACAAAAAATAGACTATGAAGACTTATGGTGCAAATATGAAGACTTATGATGCAGAAATGAAGAAAGCCTGCAATTTATGCGAACATATATTGCAGGCTTCAAAATGGGTGGGAACCCAGCCACATCCCGGCACACAAGTCACTCGCTGCGGCTGCTCCCTTCCAGGCCTGACCGAGTTCACGAGCTATTGTTGCGGGAGGACCAGGCCCCCATAGATTCGTTTTCTAAGAGGCTTGCCTCAAAGAGTGATTGGATTATTAAGCATCACAGCAACCATTGCAAGCCCTTCCACCCTATTTTTGAACAATTGCGGTCTAAGTGCTTATCCTTTATTCAAACCACTAGAAAATCGCAGGTAAATTCACCATTTACCTGCATTTGGAAGGTTTGGATTGCTGGAGTACTAGATATCGATATCTTCGTTATCTTCTGTGCGAATGATGTAGTCTGTCATCCACGCGGTGCCTAATAGACACAACCATACTACAAAGACTGGACTAGGTACTTCGATACTTGGGGTAATCACCAAAGCCGCAAAACCAACCGTTGGCAGTGTCCAACACAGTAGTTTATTCCAGCGGAAGGTTTTCAAGCGCGTCAGCGTTTCCATCGATGCCATGATGCCCGTTACACACAAGGCAACCAAAGCGGCATAAGGTAAATCGGCTATCCATAATGGAAGTATTAAGCCTAATGACCACCAGCTGTGTCGGCTGGCAGGCTTAAGATGATTTGCCGCCCACCAAATCACGATGATTGATAAGGTTTGAAGTGTGGTAACCCACGGGGCACCTTCAAGCTTGCCTGCTGATTGTGTCACCATGATCCCGACCTGCAAAGTAGTCACAATCAAGCCGGAAATAATCACGACCGACAAACTACTGCGTCTTGAGAAGACCACCATCAATAACGGGAATAGTACCCACGCACTGACAGACAGCGTGATAGGCTGCAAAGGAAGGGTTAGACCATAAGTGGTCATGGAAACAAGCAAAGCTAATCCTGCTATGCCCCCCTGCGGTAAAATCCATAAAGCAGGAATTACCATTGCAAGCACCGGGATATCTCCCTCACTTAAACTGATTGCTCTCGCGCAAACAACCGCTAATAATGTGGTGATCAAGAACTGAAACGTTGTAAATACCATAGCCCTCTCCTTCTACCGATCCGTGGTACCATACCAATCGTAGTAATTAACTGGTCACCCTAGCTTGTTAAAAAACTCGATAACCTCGTTAGATTTTTTGATTGGAGAATGACTACTTATCAAAACTTCTTATCAAAAAGAGCGGCCTTGCTCTCAAGCTTTTTCCCTGCGCTATTTTTGAACACTTACTTACTGTGATTGGTATTTATGAACTAGGAACATTTAGTATGGACCAATTTTTGAGCCAAATCTTTGCTGTGATTCACCAAATTCCATATGGAAAAGTAACAACTTATGGAGACATAGCACGTTTTTCAGGATTTCCGGGCTATGCGCGCCATGTTGGTAAAGCGCTGGGTAACCTGCCAGAAGGTAGCAAACTGCCTTGGTATCGAGTGATAAACAGCAAGGGTGAAATCTCTTTAAAGGGTGATTCGTTCGACCGACAAAAGCAGCATTTGGTTAAAGAAGGGATTGAGGTGAGTGATGCAGGAAAGATCAAACTCAGAATATACAAATGGCAGCCCTAGAGCTGCCACTAATCGCTGATTCAACTGGCTAAGTTAAGCCAATCAAGATGCCTTAACAGTGGCATCGACTTCTGATTAACGAACACCAACCAAACGTAGGTCTGCTTGCTGTGTATTTTCTACATCAGTAATTACTGACTTAATCGTGTCCGTTATGAAACGCAGTTTGCCGTCAACATGAATCGATGCGCGCATGTTGTAACGGTGGTTAGCTTTAATTTTGTCGTTGTCGTAGCTCAGCTCGAATGCGAACGGTACTTGCTTACCGTCTGTGGTGAACTCTTGAGTTGCGATAACCGTCGATGGTGCATCAGCCAGTGAGATATCTTCTAGCGTAACGGTAACCACTGCATTCTCTGGCAATGCAATTCTTTCACGGTAGCTTACTGTTCCTGAAATCACTTGAGTGTTCTCTGCAACCACTTCCTGAGAAGCGCTCGTTTCTGATGTTGCTTGGCAACCAACAAGTAGGCCAAACGATACTAAAGACGTAATAAGAATTAGAGCCTTTTTCATATTCAATTTCTCTCAACATGTTTGCCGGACTCGGCAAATCTACTCACCAATTATAAGAGAGCTTTCATATTCTGTCTTGAAACCCTATGATTTATTGACAGATATCTGACTAAGCTAAATGATTAACACCATAATCTGACACCCATTTTACGAAGAGGAATGCTGGCGATGAGTCAACCTTTACAAGAATTACTAAGTTTACTTCAGCTAGAAAAACTGGAAGAAGGTTTATTCCGTGGGCAAAGTGAGAACCTAGGCCTACCACAGGTATACGGCGGTCAGGTATTGGGACAAGCGCTTTCTGCTGCTCGTTATACCGTTCAAGACGACCGTAGTGTTCACTCGTTCCACAGTTATTTTCTGTTTCCCGGCGATCCTGAAAAGCCAATCATTTACGATGTTGAGAACCTACGAGATGGACGCAGCTTTAGCACACGCCGTGTAAAAGCGATTCAAAATGGCCGCCCTATTTTCTATCTCACTGCTTCTTATCATGGCGATGCGCCAGGGTTTGAGCACCAGATTTCAATGCCTGATATTCCGGGACCAGAGAACTTTGCCTCAGAAACTGAATTAGCGAGCCACATTGCGGAATTCTTACCAGAGAAACTGCGCAAAACCTTCTGTGGCGAAAAGCCGATTGAGATGCGTCCGGTGACGGTGGTAAACCCACTGAAACCTAAGAAGACGGAAGCGAAACAATACCTTTGGGTAAGAGCGAATGGCGCGATGCCAGACAACCACTTGATCCACCAATACCTGCTTGCCTACGCATCGGATTGGGGATTCTTAGTGACGGCGCTTCACCCACATGAAGTCTCTATCATGACGCCAAATTTTCAAGTGGCGACGATTGACCACTCAATCTGGTTCCACCGCCCATTCAAAATGGACGAATGGCTGCTTTATGCGATTGAAAGCCCAACGGCAGCGAACACTCGCGGCCTAGTGCGCGGCGAGATCTTCAACCAGAAAGGTGAGCTGGTAGCGACAGCAGTACAAGAAGGTGTGATGCGTTTTACTAAATAGCACTCAAATAAATAGCGGATAAACGCTTCTTACAAGCCCCAAATACGCACAAACAAAAAGAGGCTAGGTTTAATACCTAGCCTCTTTCTTTAATGACGCTTAAGAAAACTCGTCACGCAAAAATCAATAAAACCTACTCAACTTCTAACGTTGGCTCAAACTCGCCTTGAACTCGCGTTTTAATGCCATCACCTGCGTCTCGTAGAAGGTTAAATGGCGATAACACTACGCCTTTCACCGCGCCCTCAGCGGCTCCCTGAGCAAGTTCCTTACTCTTATCAGCTAACAAATTAGCTTGTGCCAAAATACCTGGGACTTCCGCTCGTAGCATTTCAGATTCCGTGACGATGACAGGAATAGTCTGTTCGCGGTAAGACTTACTTTCAGCGAGCATTGGTGGCATTACGTCTACGCGGTATCTCTTTAATTCAGTTAATGTTGGTGGAATAACATCGGTTCTTACCTGCTCAACTTCCGTTCGAACATTTTTCACTTCATCTAATATCGCAGGGATTTTGTTGTCGACCGAGGCTACGGTTTGATTCACATCATCGATCGTCTTTCTAACTTCTTCGACAGTGTTTAACACCTGAGGAGCAAGATCGCTGACATGTTCTGCAAGCGCTAATAGCTCTTCTACTTTGAGCCCTTTGGTGAGGCCCGATATGTCTTCGATAACTTGCGGGTAAGTATCAACGATTTCACCGACTTTATTAGTCAATGAGTAGATGGTGTAACCCAAGTAAAAAATGGCGACCGCCAGTACCAGCTGGATAGCGGTAGATACTTTTGCAAACATGAATAATCCTTTTCTTTATCGCAGAGACGAGATCTAAACTGAGAAGATAGTTAAACTAAAGCGATAGTTAATCTATTACTAGGCGCAGCTTAAAGCGGCAATGCTGTCGTGTACTTCAATGGTTCCATCGCAAATGTCGAGGTCACATTAGAGATACCATCAATGCTATTCACCAAGCGCTTATAGAAATCATCAAAGCACTTCATGTCTTTAACCTGAACCTTCATCATATAATCATATTCGCCAGCCATGCGATAGAACTCCATCACTTCTGGAAATTCCGACACAGTATTCACAAAACGACCATACCACTCATGAGAATGATCACTGGTTTTCACCAATACGAACGCAGTAAAGGAAAGATCCAGTTTTTCCGGGTTCAGCAGTGCAACTCTTTTCTCAATAATGCCGTTCTCTTCGAGGCGCTTAAGCCTTTTCCAACAAGGCGTTGTAGTGAGATTGACCGCTTCAGAAATATCGTTCAATGACAGGGTGCTGTCTTCTTGCAGTAATCCTAATATTTTTTTATCTACGGCATCTATCACACTTTCACCAAATCGCATTTAAAGAGAATTATTTTCTACAATTTAAGCAAAACAAAGCAAATATGGCAAAGTTTTTCTCTCCAATTGTAGCTAAATTAGAACCATACCAATTACAAAGAATTCCTACACTCGATCAGGAGAACGCTTATGTGCACTGACCATCAATGGATTAATAACGCGATTCGTAAAATTGAAGCCGATTACCAACGCTCAGCGGATACGCACCTTATCAAGATCGAACTACCAAGTATCGAAGGCATTGATGTTTACCTTAAAGATGAAAGCACACACCCAACGGGCTCTTTGAAGCACCGCTTAGCGCGTTCTCTGTTCTTATACGCTATCTGTAACGGTTGGGTTGGCCCAGAAACAACGATCATTGAATCTTCATCGGGTAGCACTGCGGTATCTGAAGCGTACTTTGCTCGCCTACTTGGCCTTCCATTTATCGCGGTAATGCCAAAATGCACAGCGAAGAAAAAGATCGAGCAAATTGAATTCTACGGCGGCCAAGCGCATCTTGTGGACCGCTCAGATGAAATTTACGATGAGTCTCGCCGTTTAGCAGAAGAATTGAATGGTCACTACATGGATCAATTTACTTACGCTGAGCGCGCAACCGACTGGCGTGGTAACAACAACATCGCGAACTCGATTTTCAATCAAATGCAGATGGAAGATCACCCAGTTCCGGCTTGGGTAGTAATGAGCCCAGGTACTGGCGGTACTTCAGCGACGATTGGCCGTTTCATTCGCTACCAACAACATGAAACTAAGCTTTGTGTTGTGGACCCTGAGAACTCTGTATTCCACGAATACTTCCAAACAGGCAATGCGAACGTGAAAGGCAGTACATTCAGCAAGATTGAAGGCATTGGTCGCCCACGAGCAGAACCAAGCTTCATTCCTGGTGTGGTTGACGAAATGCGTAAAATCCCAGACGCAGCAAGTATCGCAACGACACATTGGTTATCTGACATTCTTGGTCGCAAGGTCGGCGCATCAACCGGGACTAACATGTACGGTGTGCTTCAATTAGCCAGTGAAATGAAAGCACGTGGAGAAAAAGGTTCTATCGTGACTTTACTGTGTGACAGCGGTGAACGTTACCTAGATACTTACTTCAATGACGAGTGGGTAAATCTGAATATCGGTGACCTACAACCTTATGCAGCGAAGCTAGAAGCTTTCTCGCAAACGGGTGAGTTGGTTTAAGTTCATATAAACCGATAGTTCGAAATAGAAAAGAGCCCTTGATGGGCTCTTTTTTGGTTTATTCTATTCATCAATTTCTAGCGAGAACAAATTATTCTGGCTTCTGCTTCGCTTCAAACGCCGCTAGTTGCTCAGGAGTCGCTTTTGGCTGATGGTTTTGTTTCCACTCATCGTAAGTCATGCCGTATACACGCTCACGAGCGTCATCGATATCCAAGTCTAAGCCTTGTTGCTCTGCTTCCGCTTTGTACCATTTACTGAAACAGTTTCGGCAGAAGCCAGCCAAGATCATCAGATCGATGTTCTGCACATCTTTATTGTTATCTAGGTGTGCTAGCAGGCGACGAAAGGTTGCTGCATCCAGCTTATCTTGTTCTTCTTGAGAAAGATCTTTGTATTTAAATTCAGCCACTTTACTTTCCTTTATTCGATTTATTGTATTAATTCGTTGAGCTCTGTTTGTTATACAAAAAAAGCCTGCAATTCGCTAGGAGCAAACGCAGGCTTTTCAATATTGTTACACTATTCCGTGTTCATTAATCGTGCGTGTTCATTAACCGTGAGAGGTTCTTCCCACGTTGTCATGGCTAAGCTCTTTATTAAGTTCCGCTTCCACGTGACCCGGAGAGCGTGTTGATCCTGAAATCAGTCGGTACATCGCAGGGATAACGAACAGAGTTACCAATGTCGCGAAGCCCATACCGAAGAAGATAACCGTACCCACAGCCACTCGGCTTTCATAGCCTGCGCCCGTTGAAGTAATCAATGGAATTGCACCAGCCAGCGTCGTGAATGCCGTCATCATGATTGGACGTAAGCGTCGAGCAGAAGCATCAATGATCGCCTTTTCAAACTCAATACCACGGTCACGAAGTTGGTTAGCAAACTCTACGATCAAGATACCGTTTTTGGTTACCATACCGATCAACATGATCATACCAATCTGGCTGTAGACGTTGAGCCCTTGACTCATCAGCACCAAGCCTAAGAAGCCACCGAAGATACCCATAGGTACGGTGAACATCACCACCAGCGGGTTAATGAAGCTTTCAAACTGCGCGGCCAGTACCAAGTATGCGACCAGCATCGCTAGCGCAAACACCACTAGGATACTTGATTGGTTCTCTTTAAAGTCTTTTGACTCGCCAGAGTAGCTCACTGAAATATCACCCGGTAGCTGTTCAATCGCTTGTTCATCAAGGAAATCGAGCGCGTCACCCAGCGTGTAACCTTCCATTAGGTTCGCTTTGATGGTCACCGATTTCTGCTTGTTGTAGTGCGATAAACGAATCGAGGATGCCACTTCTTCAATGTGCGTCAGCGTGTCGAGCGTAACTAGCTCGCCAGACTGAGTTCGCATGTAGATTTGGCTCAAGTCATTGGCATTATTAAAGCTGTTTTCATCACCACGCAAGTAAACATCGTACTCTTCACCACGGTCAACGAAAGTGGTTTCACTACGGCCGCCAAGCATGATCTCTAACGTATCTGAAATGTCCGAAACGCTAACGCCTAGCTCGGCTGCACGTTGCTTATCTACGGTTACTAATAACTCTGGTGTTTTCTCAGAGTAATCGATATCCGCACCTTCCATCATTGGAGAGTCTTCAGCCGCTTGCTTTAACAGTTCGCCCCATTTCTGAAGCTCAGAGTAATCAGAGCCACCCAGTACGAATTGCACAGGCTCACTTGAACCACCTTTGAAGCCCGGCATGAACGGGAATACACGTACATCAGGAATACCATTTAAAGATTTACGAACTTCGTTCAGCGCTTCCTGAGCGGTTTCATCACGTTCATCCCAATCTTCCAGGATCATGATAACGAAGCCCGTTTGGTCGCCAGCATTACCACCAAACGCTGGTGATTGAATACTAAATGACTTCAAGAAACCTTGACCAAGCAGCGGCATTAGGCGCTCTTCAACGATGTCCATATTGGCAGACATACGGTTGTAACTGGTTGCATCAGCACCACGAACAAACGCAAAGATAACACCACGGTCTTCTTGAGGCGTCAGTTGCGACGGCACTTGTTGCATCAAGCCATAACTACCGCCCATACACGCGATAATGATGATTGGAGCTGCCCAACGCCAGTTTAAAGCACGGCGCAATACCGAGCGGTATCCAGACTCAAGTTTGCCAAATACGCGCTCGACAAACAGGTTGAAACGGTTTGGTTTAACGTTCGCTTTTAGGATTTTACTGCCTAACACTGGCGTTAACGTTAGTGCGACTAGCGACGAGAAAATCACTGACATCGCCAACAGTACCGAGAACTCTGTAAACAAAAGACCGACCATGCCATCCATGAACGAGATTGGCAGGAATACCATCACCAATACAAGCGTTGTTGCGATTACCGCGAATCCTACTTCACGCGTCCCTTTATAAGCCGCAAGCAGTGGCGATTCACCACGTTCAATGTGGTGGAAGATGTTCTCAACCACTACGATAGCGTCATCAACCACCAGACCTATAGACAGAATCAGTGCCATCAAGGTGATTAGGTTAATAGAGAAACCAAAGTAGTAAGCCGCAATAAACGACGAGATTAGCGACACAGGAACGGTTACCGCTGGAATCAGTGTTGCACGCGCTTGACCTATGAAGACGTAAAGCACGAGGATAACTAAACCACCCGTAATAAAGAGTGTGCTGTAAACCTCTGAGATCGAACGATCGATAAAGACAGTTGAGTCATAGTCGACAGCCAAACGAGTCCCGTCAGGCAGGAACTTCTGAATCGCCTCAACTTCTTTATGGACTAAGTCAGCAACCTCAAGTGGGTTCGCATCTGACTGAGGCACAATACCCATACTAACGTTAACAACGCCGTCACTCTTAAAGGTCGAATTCTCGTTTTCTGCGCCAATGTACACATCTGCTACGTCTTTTAAGTAGATAGGCGTGTTATCAGAAGCACGTTTTACCACTAGGTATTCGAAATCTTCCGCTTCAGTGTAAGAACGAGCGGTACGAACCGACATCACAATCGCATCGTTACGTACTTCACCACCCGGGCTTTCAATGTTTTCACTGTTTAACGCAGAAGTGATGTCCGAAGTAGTAACACCACGACCTGCCATCTGCGCAGGTTTCAGCTTCACGTACATGACTTTGTACAAGCCACCTGAGATATCCACTGAGCTCACGCCCGAGATCAAACTAAAGCGGTCAATCAACACACGTTCGGTGTAGTCGGTTAACTGCGTTCGGTCCATCTCTGTCGAACTTAAGTTAATGTAGACCGAGGCTTCACCACTACCATTGTTCTTGTAAACAATTGGGTCGTCGGCTTCATCGGGCAATGAACGCTGCGCACGAGCTACGGCGTCACGAACATCACTCACACCGGTGTTGAGGTCGTAACCAAGCTCAAAAGTAATCGTGATACGCGACATACCGTTACGCGTTGTGGATTCGATCTCATCGATACCACTGATTCCGGATAACTGGTCTTCAAGATTGGAGGTTATTTGGCTTTCAATGATGGTGGCAGACGCACCTTCATAGCGAGTACTGATCGATACCACCGGGCTTTCAATATCTGGCATCTCACGAACTGCGAGCTTATTGAAAGAGACAATACCAAACACAACCAATAGTAGGCTCAATACGACGGCCGCTACTGGTCTCTTTACAGAAACATCAGATAACAACATTAGTTAGCGCCTTCTTGTGCTGCTGTATTTTCATCAAGTTTAGCTGGGCGATTAACGGCAAGCTCTTGAACCAAGACGCCGTCTCGCATGTTCACGATACCTTGCACCACGATCTTCTGACCAATCTCGATGCCCTTGTCGATCACAACTTCGTTATCGATTCGTGCACCCAAGAACACTTCGGTACGAGTCGCTTTGTTATCTTCGCCAATAACATAGACGAAACGCTTAGTACCAGAATACTCAAGCGCTTGAACTGGGATAATCGGCGCTTCTACAGGAGGGAAATCCATATCAGCTGCCACTAGCATGCCCGGCTTTAGGTAATCATTATTGTTGTCAAAGTGGATTCGAACTCGAAGGTTCAAGGTTTCAGCATTAATACGAGAATCAATGCCTACCACTGTGCCAGTGAACTGAGTCTCGCCCCACGCACTGGTGCGAGCCGTCACTGTCATGCCTTTAGACAGCTTAGAAAGGTAACGCTCAGGAATTTGAAGATCTAACTGCATCACAGACAAATCATCTAAAGTCACAAGCTCAGTACCTGCTGTCACCATTTTTCCGCGGCTAAAGTCGATAAAACCGACCGTACCAGAGAAAGGCGCGCTGATGTGTAAGTCTTTAAGATTGGCATTGGCGGCAGCTAGGCGAGCATTGGCGATCTCTACATTAGTTTTCTGAGCGTCAATTTCAGTTTGCGTAATCGCGTTGCGTTTCACTAGTCGTTGGAATTCCGCTAGCTTACGTTGCTCGTCTTTTAGGTACGCTTGCGCTTCTGCAACTGCAGCTTTTGCTTTGTCGTCATCTAATTGAACCAACATCTGCCCTTTGGTGACATCTTGATTGGCTTTGATGTTGATAGAGTCAACTCTGCCCGCTACTTCAGAGGTAATGATCACAGATTGTTCTGCTTCTAACTTACCTACCAAAGAAAGAGATTGGCTAACTTGGTGAATATCAACTTGCTCAGTAACAACAGTGACGGTGCTAGGGCCCATGCGTTTAGCTAGTGCGGCTGGAGACGCCATAAGAATAGACAAGCTAAGCAGGGTTAAAACAGATTTATGCTTCATAATAATGGTCTGCAAGTGAGATTTAATATCTATAAATGAAATTAACCGTATTCTATCAACTGATGAATGCTGTAACGTCAAGAAGTGTAAATCTAGATTAAATTCCATTTACGTTTCTTGGCGAATTGCACAAACCAAACACAATGTAGAAAGCGAGTTACCTCAAGGTGTTACCTGTCACTACGTAAACCTTAGTACAGATGTTCACTTCCCGAGCAATATGCGTACTTTTCGCCATCTTTGCCCAAAAAGGCAGCATTCAACACAAAACCATAAGAAAAACTCTTTACAGGTTTAACGTGTTTGCTATGATGCGCTCCGCACTTGAGAGATGCGTTGGGAAAAACATCTCTTTAGCCTATCCATTATGAGTTAGGAAAAACACCCTGGAGGGGTTCCCGAGTGGCCAAAGGGAGCAGACTGTAAATCTGCCGGCACTGCCTTCGATGGTTCGAATCCGTCTCCCTCCACCATATTCTTCTTACTTCTTTTAAGAGTTAAGAGAACAACCTAGTTGATGGGCTTATGGGAAAACATCAATTTAGGCTTACTTTGTGAAGAGTAAGACACACCCTGGAGGGGTTCCCGAGTGGCCAAAGGGAGCAGACTGTAAAT
>NZ_JBGOOD010000091.1:0-11345 GCF_041439475.1 Vibrio sp. 1S139 | reverse complement strand
GTTTTGTAATATGCACCCAGGTTTAACGGTCGATATGTCTCTGAATAATCGCTTTGTCGACTTGGTTGAGGATGGTCTCGATTTGGTGATTCGAACCGGCTACTTGGAAGATTCAAGCCTCATTGCTCGTCATATATTGGATTCACAATGGGTGGTGTGCGCTTCGCCGTCTTATATTGCTAAGAATGGTAAGCCGATGCTGCCTAAAGATTTAGTGCAGCACAATTGCTTGCAATACGCCTATCAAACAACGGGTGCTAGCGAATGGCAGTTTCTGCATAGTAAAGATGGCTGTACCGACAATGACAAATATATCGTGCGTGTTGCGGGCTCTTTTTCGACTGACAATGCGACCGCGTTAAGAAAAGCGGCGCTGGGTGGGCATGGTGTGGCGTACGTACCACGTTGTCTGGTTTATCACGACATTCGCAATGGTCAGCTGGTGGATATCTTCCCTGATTTGGTAGGCAAAAAGTTGGGAATTTATGCGGTGTACCCTTTTACTCGCCAGCCACCAAACAAGATTAAGTTATTGATTGAACATATCAGAACGCGCTACTTGACGATTTCTCACTATTTTTAATAAGGATCACGATGAGCTATTTAAAAGAGTATCCATATCCAATCACCAATAAACAGATCGTCAGCGATGACTACTTTGGTCAGATAATCGAAGACCCATATCGTTGGCTAGAAGACGACAGAAGTGACGAGACCGCGAAGTGGGTGGCGAGTCAAAACGCAATCACGTTTGATTACCTCGCTCAAATCCCGTATCGCGCGGAACTGAGAGAGCGACTGGCAAAAGCACAAGACTACAAAAAGAGCTCGCAGCCGTTTGTGCGAGGTGATTATACCTATTTCTATAAGAATGATGGTCTGCAGAACCACAGTATTCTCTATCGTCAGAAAGAGGGGCAACAGGTTGAAGTCTTCCTAGATCCGAATACCTTCTCGGAAGACGGCACCACATCATTGGGCTCAGTTTCGTTCTCGAAAGATTACAGCTTAGTGGCATACAGCATCTCTGAAGGTGGTAGCGACTGGCGTAAGATCTTCGTGATTGATACCGAGACTAAACAGCAGCTTGAAGCCGAAATCACTGACGCCAAATTTACTGGTATTTCTTGGTTGGGTAATCGCGGCTTTTATTACTCTAGTTACGACAAGCCAGACGGCAGTGAACTCTCTGCTCGTACTGAGCAACACAAGCTGTACTTCCATGAGTTGGGTACAGAGCAAGCTAGCGACAAAGTTATCTTTGGTGAGAACAACGCTGAGCAGCACCGCTATGTATCAGGCTATACCACCGAAGACGACCGTTACTTGATCATTCTAGGGCGAGAGTCGACATCGGGTAATAGACTGTTCTATATCGATTTAAACTCACCAGAACAACAGCTGAACACGCTGATTGATCATGTGGATAGCGACATTTATCTCATCGATAACCAAGATGAGACCTTCATTCTATATACGAATCTTGATGCGCCTAATGGCAAGGTGGTGAGCTTTGGTACTCGCGATGGGAAATGGCTCGAAATCATCCCTGAAAAGCCACAGCCATTGGATATCAGCACGGGTGGTGGCCACTTGTTTGCTCACTACATGGTGGATGTGGTGTCTAAGATTGAGCAGTTGGATTACCAAGGTAACCTAGTTCGTGAAATTCATTTGCCTGGGCTGGGAACGGCCAGTGGCTTAGGTGGAAAAAACGAGCAAACTCAGCTTTATTACACCTTTACCAACTATGTAACGCCGCCAACGATTTTCTCTTTCGATGTCGAATCAGGCAATTCTGAAATCTACCAACGCTCTGAGTCTCCGTTTGAGTCGGATCAATTTGAGTCTAAACAAGTCTTCTATACCTCGAAGGATGGCACCAAGGTTCCGATGCTTATCTCTTATAAGAAGGGATTAGTGTTAGATGGCAATAATCCAACCATGTTGTACGCCTATGGTGGCTTTAACGTTAGCCTAACGCCTTCTTTCTCGGGCACGGTTGGCAGTTGGCTAGAACTGGGTGGCGTATATGCGGTGCCGAACCTGCGTGGCGGTGGTGAGTATGGTAAGGCGTGGCACAAAGCGGGAACTCAGCAGAAAAAGCAGAATGTCTTTGACGACTTCATTGCTGCTGCCGAGTTCTTAATTGAAGAAAACTACACCAGTAGCGATAAGTTGGCGATTCGCGGCGGTTCTAACGGAGGCTTGCTGGTAGGAGCTTGTATGACACAAAAGCCTGAGCTGTTCCAAGTGGCTCTGCCTGCTGTTGGGGTGTTGGACATGTTGCGTTACCACACATTCACGTCTGGCGAAGGGTGGGCGTACGACTATGGCACATCCGCGCAGAACAGAGAGATGTTCGAATATCTGCTTGGCTATTCTCCGGTTCATAATGTGGTGCGTGGCACGGATTATCCAGCAACATTGGTGACGACCGCTGATCACGATGACCGCGTAGTACCGGCTCACTCTTATAAGTTCATCTCAGAGCTGCAAGATAAGCATGAAGGTAGTGCGCCCGTGATGATTCGTATTGATGTAAATGCAGGGCATGGTGCTGGAATGCCATTGAGTAAAGCGATCGATCTCACTGCAGATATCTACGCATTTACATTGTTCAATATGGGGATTGAGTCCCTAGATTCACTTTAGCGAATACTTGATTTTAGATAACTGGGTATTTAACTCAGACCAAAAAGCCTCAAAATCTGCCTTAGATTTTGAGGTTTTTCATATATATGAAAACCAATCAAATTCACACCTCGTTCTCTTTGCTTTTCGGCACCCTTTTACGTGATAGCCGCCACCATTACTGATGAAATGAAAGCGATTTCAAGCTGATATTTTACGCATTTTTCACTATAACCTGTTGATCTAAAATCAGTAGTTTTCGTCATGGATTTTCTAAAAGTTTCATGGCATTTAGGCTGATTTATCAGTGTGAACAGCAACCAACTTTTCAACGCTTTCATTGCTTAATATTTCCCTGTTCGATGAAAACTCAAAAAAATAATAGGGAATTACAATGCAAAAATTTAAGCTTTTGCCAATAACAGTCGCAGTGGCGGCCTCGCTTGCTTCACTCTCTTCTTTTGCTGCTGATACTGATATCGAAGCATTAGAAAAACGCATTCAAGAGTTAGAATCTAGGGTTCACTTCTCCGCCTTGTTTACTGCTAACGACCAAACCGCTTACGGGGCGATTAAGGCGCTACACGATCACGGTTATAAAGTGCCAGAAGATGTGTCAGTGATTGGGTTTGATGACTTACCAACGTCGAAGTATTTCACACCCGCGTTAACAACATTAAGGCAGCCAATTGAAGAGATTGGTGAAGTGTGTGCTCAGTCGATCTTGAACTTGTTATCTGGCGAGCGACATGAAGCAAGGTTGCCTCCGATTGATTTAATTGTGAGAGAGTCGACCAAATCTTTGTATCGTTAATTTCAAGACAAGCATCAAGGTGGTGCGCCTGTGATGATTCGTACTGATGTCAATGCGAACCATGGTGCAGGAATACCGCTGAGTAAAGCTATCGATCTCACCGCTTATATTTGCGCGTTCATATTGTTCAATACGGGGCAGGTAAGCTAAAACACTTTTGCCCCTTTATTGTTTTCGAACATGACGACACGTGTGGCTATTGTCTATACACGCCACACATGTCCATAATATTAATCGTGACTTTATATTTAGGTATTGTGAATATACATTCCGAAAGATGAGTAAAGGTAAGTTAGTCCTACCGCACTAACTAACCTTAACGAGATTGTTCTCAAACCTTAAATCGCATGACCTTTTACCCGATTCGTTTGGTAGTGGGAAACGAGATCATTTTGAGCAGCAAGAACTGCTTCAACACGTTGTTCAAAGTTATCCGGCTTTTTATCCTTGCGTAAGAAGTATTTTGCTGGCTCCCTTGTAAATGACTCACCTGTAATCACTGCTTCTTTGCCATGTTCCATAAACGCTAAGATTTGAGCTAATGGGTAAGTCATATCGCTTTCTCGATGAAAAGAAAGCTTTCCGATATCAATGCCCACGATCCCCATCGGTCTATAGCCCGTTTGTTTTTTGTTCTCAAACTGCAATACGATATTTAAGCCAAGGTGATTTTCTAATATACCCATTTTGTCAAATGACGCCGCGCCAACCCTTCCATGCCGCCACGAGTAGACAATTTGCCTGTTTCTATCAAAGTAAACTTCCGCGTCTTGAGGTTTCAATAAGAAAAGCAGCCACATACCTAAAGATAAAGCACACATGAGTGCAAGGAAGCCTGTCGTCGAGAGAAAACTATCTAATTTCCCTAGTTGCTTAAGCGCTCTCATATGAGTAAACAATGTCACGTCACCGTCTTGCTCAAAATAGATGCTGTAGCCTTGAATTTGCTTTTCATTCTCAGCTAGCCTTCGTTGATAATACGCTTCTTCTTCTGTATCACCAGTCTTTTGAGCATCTAGAATCCATCGTTTGTAATCGGGGGCTCTATCTCTGTGGAAGTCAATCATACGCGCAGCCTGAGCTTTGTGAGACTCAAAATCATATTTATAGCTGGAGGCGTAGATAAAATACAGGGTCAATACGGTTAGCATCAACATCCATGGCACGACAATGGTATTACGGCGAGTATGATAGCCAGTCCTTAACGTCAACAGGTTATCATTGACCGTCATAAACGGTTCGAGTGGGTCTTCCATCGGAACAACGATCACCTCTGCTCGAAATTGCGCCCACCACTTTGAAAAAGGTTGCGCTTTTGTCGTGAATATTCCTCTAGAGCCGCGATTCATTATTTTCCCCAAGGTGTAGTGTTTGGTTTTTCATCAAGCATGCCTATTTGACTCGTGCTTATGTAGCCGCTGTTGGTTAAATAGCGTTTTGGTACAACAGTGTTTGGTGTCGGTTCGTAACACCAGATCAGGCGAGCCCGGTGCGAAAACTCGACATTGATCGTGACATGCAGACCGTCTTCTTTGGCGATACATAACGTCCTATCTTCAAATGCCGCCGCCAACGCACTCCTGAAGGTTTCGGTCATGGCCTTATCGGGCTCAGGGACTGAGTAAGCTGCGTATTTGGCGTCATCCAGTTCACGATAAATCGAACCATGCAGTTGAGATACGTTCATTTTAAAATCCGGCAAGACGAATTCGTAACAGAGCTTGTATCGATACGGCTCTGAGCCATATGGACGAATACTGCTGTCCACAATAGTGAGTTTTGGTGCGTAAAAGTAGTTTAAAAACTCCTGAGACTCGATGTTCAGTGCGGCATCAAAGTATTTAATGTTATCAGATGTCACAGCCTTGTTGTTATTAGATACCACAGCGCTAATAACATCTATTCTCTCTTGAACAGTATCAATTTTGTCTTGCTTTTTAAAATCACTCCAAAACGGGTAATACTCACTGGTCCCCCAGAAAGAGCTGTAGAGCAAGTTTTCGAAACTATTTTTGCCAAATCGGTCAATCTGATGTGCGCTAAATAGGAGGCCAACGAGACCAACTGCGAATAATATGGCACCAGCAGGGCCACCGATGACAGAAAATGCGATCAAGATACTTGAAACACCACCAACAACATAGCCTAACCGAGCTCCGTCAGTACCCGCTCTGTCACTAGTAAATGCGTCCCAGAAGTAAGTGAAGGCTAATGCCACATTTGCACCGACAACAAGTCCTTTTATCGGCGCTGCTGTTAGACGCGTATCTAGACGCTGACTGTAAGCTTGTAAACTGCGCACTCCGAGCTTTTCAGCTAACTGCTTACTCATATTTGGTAACTGCTTTTGAAGGGCAAGAAGTGCTCTCTCAGCTTCACGTGCTGCAATATTTACTCCCTTGGCACTGTACTGACTGAGAGTAATACTGTCTGCCGTGATCGCCGCGAGCGTGGACAACATTTTCACCGTACGATACGCATATTCTTTGTCATCATTGACGGGGTCGAGTGTATCGAATTGTGTTTGAGCCAAAAGATCATTGATGGTATTCACATTTGCTTGATACGACCAATAGGTCAGCCCTAAACCTGCACTTTCTTGTGCGAAATGGAGAAGTGTTTTGGTAGGGAGCCTATCGGCCAGCTTTTTGAGCCATTCAGGTGCTGATGCAGTTGGCTCAGCTTCCAGTAATTCGAAAATACGTTGCTCTGCTTGGTTTGCTTTCATTTCAGACCAATTGAGCAGCTTTTCTCCAAATTGCACGTTTGATTTGATTAAGTTTTTTTGACTTGTTTGTTTATCGATTACGTTTTCGATGTCATCGAGCGCCATGTTGAGTCGATTCCCCGTAAACCGAACCCCTAATAAGGCATCAAATAATGATGGTAAGGTTGCTCTATAAAAGCACTCTAACCCAGAATTTCCCAGTAACTTAGTGCCATAAGTGAACTCAGCTTGTATACGAGCCAAGTAATTACCTATCGAAGTTAATACTGGAGGAACAGCATGATGCCAATTTATTTGATCTTGGGGCTGAAGAAATACGATCTGAATGGCCTTCAGAGAAACTCCCCACACCTTATCTAATGGGGTGAGTTCTTCTGTATGAAAGGCTTCACCAACCCATCTATCCATGCTTTTAATGCCTTCTTCACTTGCGGTCACGCCTTCAAAAAGCGACCCTAGAAGGAGCAGCAATTTACCCATCTCAGCAGCAGGATCGATAATGCCTTGCTGACGAATATCAAAGTAGTGTCTTAGATAGCAAGTGAGCGAGCCAATCTCATCTTCAGCGCCTTTACCCGCTACAAAGTAGTCCATTAAGTCAAGTAGCTTCTCACGCTCACTTTTACTCTTGTCTATGTTCTCTTTATTCTTTTTCAAGTATTCTCGAAGTTCCTCTATCGCTAGATTCTCCTCCGCTGCTTTCTTGACTTCTGGAATATCACTCTCAATACATGACTGTGCGTACTGACCAATCGTCAAAGGGTATTTGTTGACATTGACATAGGCTTGTTGCTCTGCGACATTTTTCGAGATAACTTTTGAGATATCACGCTGACGACCAACTGGATCAAACAAAGCCACCAATGTGCCGTCTTTATGCTCGCTATGGCTTTTTTGCATGGTTTCTACAATGCCTTCAGCCGTAAGGTGATAACTTAGTGTGGTGGTGGCGAGATCAAGCCCGTGTGCCATAGGCTTCACGCTGTCTTTATCTGCCAACCACTTTTCATCGTTGTTGCGGTAATCTTCCACCAAGGTGCTGAGGTTGTCTTGCGTTGCCGCTTGGCTAAACTCGGTTTGCGGCGTACTCAAATCCACCTGCTGCATCGCTTTTTTACGCAACTCTTCATCGCCGTTCATGTTATCAATGATGGCGGCAGACCATTCGTGCTCAGAGTAAACGATGGAGACTTTTTTCGCTTTCGGCGTCACAAATGCAAAAGGATAGAAAGTGGAACCCGATGAGGTATCGAGCGTTAATCCCTCTTGAGCGTTTTCTTCATTGGTGAAATAGTATTTCTCAAACTTTTCAATCACACCGGTCGGCGTTTGGGTTTGCGCATATTTGAATATGTGGAAAGGCGCGGTCTCTTCTTCGCTCTCTTCTTTGATGTACAACCAACCCTCACGCAGAAGGCGAAGCAGGTAGCCACCGGTGTCTTTCAGCCCGGTAGCACTACTCATTTCTGTCATGCTCGGCGGGGCTTGCGCTGGCATCAATTCGTCAAAGAAATTCGCGTAGCCATAACGCACCGGATAAATCGGAATGACATTCTCAATCACGCCAGCCACTTCATTCATGAATGGCTCCACCGTGTCGATGGTTTTCGTGGTGTTGACAACGGCTTCAATCGATTCACTCTCTATGGAATGCAAGTCGTCTGCCGCTTTGATGACCTTTACGTTATCTGTGTTCGCTAAAAGCTCGCTGGCTTTGGTTTGCATTTTACTGAACACGCCAGCAGTAAGCTCAGGTAACTGCTTCATGTACGAGCTTAACGTATCAATGTGCTTATCGAACACATCCTCAGACAGGTACGCGTATTGCAGTTTGCTGGCTTCATCACGTAAGAAGGTTAAACGACTTTTCAGCTTGTTAAGCAGCGCATCGAGTTCACTATTGATGCGCTTTTCTGCCGCTTGCCAATCATAGCCAGCCAAATAGGTTTGTGGGTTGCCTTTACCTCGCGCACGCATGTACGCCAGCATTCGGTCTGTGGTCTCATGCGGCGATAGCCTCAGCAGTACCGACAGTAGCTCCCCTTCTTCTAGTACTTGAGGCAGGGTATAAGCGAGCAGCGATTCGGTGGTATGCGGCAAGGGTTGGTCAAGGTTGCCAATGAGTGCATCACAGGTCTTTGATACATCGAATGTCGTATCTGGGTGATAATGGGTAAAGTGCTGAATGACCTCGGCACTGACCATGTCTTGGAAATAGCGATCGCTACTCAACGTTTGACCAATACTGCCCCAAGCCGTACCAACGGTCTCGATTCTGGTTGGCTGCCAAAAGCCGCGCTGGCCTTTGGAAGCGATATTGAAAAAATCATCGTCCGACTGGCTGTCTACATGACGAGGATTCTCACGTCGAATAGGAGACACCACAAACGGGTCTTGACACTCTTCGACCAGAAGTTTGACCTTGCCCCCTTTAAGAGGGTCGGCATCACTGCGTCCTTTTTCATCCAGCGTGGCTTCATATACTGTCGAGCCATGCTCATCACACAGTTTAAATGGCGCATTCACCAAGCGTTGACCGTTGGGATGTCGAACACAGACATCCATGATAAAGGTTTCTTCTAAATCTTCCTCTACGGTGACCGATGGATTTTGCACGCCAAAGCACATGGTATTGCCATTGTTCATGGTCATTTGGTCACTTTGACGCGCCACCCCTCGACCTTCAATCAGCACGTTAGGCGACGACGTCACAAACTGCGCTTCACCGTTGATGGTTCCTGAGCTGACGCCTTTCTTGTCCCCGCCTTCATCACCGGTGCTGGTGCTAAACTTGCTGCCTTGCAGCGCGATGCTGTTGCCGCCATCGGCGGTAACACTAGTTGAGCCATCGACTAAATCAGACGACTTTGCGTTGTTACCGTAGGGAATTTCTTTTGTCGCTTTGCCTACCGTGGTTAAACAAACGTCGGGGACCGATGCGGTAGCTTCACCGCCTGAGCCTTTATGAACGATACTAAGACCATTTGCGCCAATTGTTGCTGCCATTGTGCTTTCCTTAACCTCAGTTTAAGCGTACTTTTGTCGCTTGAATTTTTTGTAGTTTATCTGCCGATGTATTGATGTTCTGGGCGGTGGTTTTTACCGTGCCACTTTTCGCCGTCATTGACACTTGCGTCTCTCCTGAGCGTAAGGTGATACTTTCTTCACCCTGAATAACCATTTTTTTAGCTCGAAGTATCAATAGGTCTTCATCTAGTAAAGAGGTGAAGATATCAACAAGGATAGGAAGGCTCAGATCGCCATCCATAAAGTTAATTTGGCAGTTCAATTGGTTATCAATAGCGAGATCTATGTCAGAAGCTTTAAACGCTCGGCCTATGACCGCCCATATAGGCTGACCGATCGGATTCCCGTGAAAATCGATCTTAACGCGAGTTTTGTCTGAGTGGATTTCGTGAATTTTACCAATTCGAGGATAAGCTTGTGTTGAGTGCTCTTGTTGCAGGGGATTCATTGCTGCCGTTTCCTTGACCAAATAACGGGAGATTGTAGCAATGAAGTGAATCAAGGCGCTTATTCTTTATGCTGGGAAAAAGTGATTCGCGGTAGTGAATTGCACGCTATTCCCTTTTCAAAGCACTTTTCGCGCTTTTAAAGCAAAGGAAGGGGGCGTTATTTTGTGATTTCAACCTTGCACGTCAGACCTTGTAAAAGTGTGATTCAGGTAACAATAAGGCTCTTGGCTATCGCGGTAAGAGAAATAATCTTAATCTATGGCACGGATGAGCACTCTGCCTACAACGACTGTGATATTACTCTCATCCCAATCAGCAAAAGATTTAGGGAACTTTCCTGTTAATTCGGACTCCGAGCTTATTCATTTTCTATACAGCTGCGCTTAATTCATGAGCTTTGACGGATACTTCGAAAAAATACAGCGAAAAATGAACGCTGCGAGCTCATTAGAGACACTTGTAGTCTGGCGAAAAAGGATCAACATTGGTAATTCTGGTTTGCCTTACAAAACTCAACAAGGGTTCTTAATCGCACATTGCTATACATCGTTCAAAGAAGAAAAAAGTAAGAGGAAAAAAGTATGACGACCTTGATAACGCAGGATGAGGTGGTTCAATGTGTGAAACAAGAGCTTGAATTGACAGGTATTGCAGATAAAAAGCATGCAGCGCCCGATCTCAGCCAATTACTACCAGAAGTGAAGTGCACGATTGTCGAAGTGCTCTTGCTGCATACCCGAGGCAATCAGGCACAAGCCGCACGAATGCTTGGAATGAATCGTTCTACATTGCGAAAGATATATAAACAAAGCCTTAAACGATGAATGCTATCTATTAGCAAGAAGCGGCTTTTGCAAATCCTGCCAATCGCTGCATTAGAATGGAACAAAAGCCGCCAAAGAGAACAAAACGTCCTCTATTCTTCCTCACGATGCCTCATCGAAAGTCTTGGACGGATTTAAAAAAGGCACCAAGAAGGAAAGCGAGACTAGAGTAGCCACAACCAACCGTCAAGCATCTTCTTAATTACCAGCACCACTTCTTCTGTATACCATCCACTAACCTTACTAAGGCCACTTCTAAAGTTAGACTGGAGGTCAATTATGTGGACGAAGAAAGGTCATCTAACTGGGCAGAAAAAGCCTTTCAAACTTGAAGACATATGGCGAATTCGTACTCGGCTCGAAATCGAAGAAAACATCATGGAACTCGCCTTGCTGAATCTAGCCATAGATTGCAAGTTACGATCATGCGATTTACTTAGAATGAAAGTGAGAGACATATCCTCTGGCGGTGTTATTCAAGACCGTGTGCTCTACAGTCAAAGTAAAACGGGGCGAGAGGTGCAGTTTGAGATCACTTCCCGTACAGCACAATCGTTAGCACAGTGGATCATGAAAAGCCAAATTACCGCGTCAGATTACGTGTTTCCTAGTTCCAGAAAGCAGGGTAAATCCATGAGCTATAGCCGTTATCTAAAAATCATTCGTCGTTGGGCAACAAAACTTGGCTACGACTCATATCAGTATGGTACTCACTCAATGCGTCGAACGAAAGCAACACTCATTTATGCACGGACAAAGAACATACGTGCGGTTCAATTATTGCTCGGACACGTAAAACTCGACAATACCATTCGCTATCTTGGTGTTGAAATAGAAGATGCATTAAAGATCTCTGAGAATACCGACTC
>NZ_JBGOOD010000090.1:0-11750 GCF_041439475.1 Vibrio sp. 1S139 | reverse complement strand
GGGATTATCTGCTAACTGCAGGATCGTTCAAGTCTTCTTAAACGATCGGCATTACCCACAATGGGAGCCTTTTAAGTTTTTAACGTATTTTGCTTATTAAGCTAAGCATTCGCTAACGCATCAGCTTATTTTGCTGGAGCGCCGCTTGCTTGATTCATGTATTGGAAGAAGTCAGTCTTCGGATCCAGTACTAGAATGTCGCTCTTATCGCTAAATGATGTCTCATAAGCTTGCAATGAACGCATGAAGCCGTAGAACTCAGGATCTTTGCTGAACGCATCAGAGTAGATCTTCGCTGCTTCTGCATCCGCATCACCACGAGTGATTCGAGCTGTACGGTCAGCTTCAGCAAGAACTGTTGCCACTTCTAGCTCAGCTTGAGCACGGATAACTTCCGCTTTCTCACGACCTTGAGAACGGTGTCTACGAGCAACCGATTCACGTTCTGCACGCATACGGCGGTAGATAGATTCACTGATTTCGTCAGGAAGGTTAATCTTCTTCATACGAAAATCAACAACTTCAACACCTAAATCAGCCATCGCACTTTCTGCCGTTCCAGACAAAACGTTTTCCATGATCTTATCGCGTTCGCCATCAACTTCTAGTGCTTCTGCAGCCGCTACCGTTGTGACGACTTCGCTATCAGCAGAGTCTGGCAGGATGTCCTTGTTACGAGGGCCTGACACGATCTGCTTAATTTCACGAGAACCAATTTCAGAACGAAGAACATCTGTCACTTTACGCTCAAGAAGTGCTTCTGCCGTCATGATATTACCGCCACCGGTACTCAGATAGAAACGTCCAAAATCAGCAATACGCCATTTTGCGTAAGTATCAATTAGAACGTCTTTTTTCTCTGATGTTACGAAACGGTCAGAACGGCCATCCATCGTTTGAATACGAGCATCAAGTACTTTTACGCGATCAAACATCGGTAGTTTAAAGTGCAGACCTGGTTCATAGATTCGTGATACGCCGTTGTCATCGAGAACTCGACCAAAACGAATTACCATGCCACGCTCACCTTCTTGAATCACAAACACTGACATCAATAGAAGGGCAATCGTCACAACTAATACAGGGATCATTAATTTACGCATTATTAGTATCTCCCTTGGCGTGAACTGTCTGAACGAGTTTGAGTGCTAGGCTTTGGATCCACTTGAGTTTCTAACTCAATTTGATCGTAAGTTGATGATGCTTTTGCAGGGCGAGAGCCCGACTGAGAACCACCTTGTGCGCCTAGCTTATCAATTGGTAGGTATAGCAAGTTACCGCTTGATTCAGAATCAATCAGGACTTTCGATGTGCTTGAGTACACTTTTTCCATTGTATCTAGGTACATACGGTTACGTGTTACTTCAGGAGCAGCTTGGTATTCAGGTAGCAGTTTCTCGAATTGAGCAACTTGACCTAGAGCACCATTAACTGTGCGCTCTGAGTAACCCACCGCTTCTTTCTTCAAACGCTCAGCACGACCTGTTGCTTTTGGAAGAATGTCATTTCGGTAAGCTTCAGCTTCACGTTCAAAACGCTCTTCATCCTCACGAGCCGCGATAGCATCATCAAATGCATCTTTCACTTGCTCAGGTGGACGTGCTGACTGGAAGTTCACGTCAACAATCAGAATACCCATGTCGTAGCTATCAATAATACGGTTCAACGTTTCTTGAGTGCTTTGACGAATCTGCTGACGACCACTTGTCAGGATACTATCCATTAGTGAGTCACCAATTACCGCACGAAGCGCAGAATCGGTTGCTTGGCGTAAACTGTCGTCTGCATTCGTTACACGATACAAGTACTTGTATGGGTCAGAAACACGGTATTGAACACCCATTTCAACGGTCACAACGTTTTCATCTTTCGTTAGCATCGTGCCAGCAGCACGTAGAGAACGAATCGCTTGAACGTTTACTAGTTGCTCATCACTGATTTCATCGATGAAGCGTGGGTGCCAGTTAAGACCAGGTTCTTCGATACGGTCGAACTGACCTAATCGAAGTACTACTGCTCTTTCTGCTTCGCCAACAGTGTAGAAACCAGCGAAGAACCAGATAGCAATAGCAATAACGGCAATGACACCAAAGCCAATTGCACCGCCACCACCAATAGATGGTCCGTTGCCGTTGCCACCCTTTTTACCAAACTTGCCACCTAACTTTTGACTTAGTTTATTAAACACTTCGTCTAGATCTGGCGGTCCTTGATCTCGGCCGCCGCGATTATTTTTATTACCCCAAGGGTCATTATCGCGGCCGTTATTATCGCCGTTGTTGTTATTTCCAGGCTCATTCCACGCCATTAGAAAGCTCCATCATTTGATATGACGTTATACTGTAGCAGTCTCTTTGGTAACGATAAAGTCACCTAAGAGCGCCCCTTCTCTTTTTTCAAGTTTAGACCAATCTATTTGTTGCATTCGGATATCTATCAACAAGTTACCATTTTCATCATACTCTTCCTGTTGAATACATTTCATCTCGAAGAATAAGCTGCGAATGCGACCCTGATGTTGATGTGGAATACACAACCGGAATTGAACCATCTGGCTAGCTAAACGCTCAGTTAAAGCTTCAAACAGTAGCTCAATACCTTCTCCTTCCATTGCAGAAACCCAAACAGCGCGAGGTGCGCCCTCTTCGTCTCTTTCAATTCGAGGTTTTTGGTCTTCCATGCAGTCAATTTTGTTCATGACTACAAGGGTTGGCACTTCATGAGCATCGATTTCTTCTAATACTTCATGAACAGCCTGAATGTTCTCACGAAAACGGTCATCACTGGCATCAACAACATGTAACAAAATGTCAGCTTCCTGCGTCTCTTGTAATGTTGCCTTGAACGCAGCGACCAAGTCGTGTGGTAGATGACGGATAAAACCTACGGTATCTGCGAGAATTGCAGGCCCGACATCTGCCAAATCAATCTTACGTAGTGTTGGGTCTAGGGTTGCAAACAGTTGGTCTGCCGCATAAACACCAGCACTTGTGATGCGATTGAAAAGTGTTGATTTCCCTGCGTTGGTATAACCAACCAAAGAAATTGTTGGGATTTCAGCTCGATTACGAGCACGTCGTCCTTGTTCACGCTGTTTAGCAACTTTCGCTAAACGACGTAGTATTGCCTTTATACGGTCACGCAACAAACGTCGATCGGTTTCCAGTTGAGTTTCACCTGGACCACGAAGACCAATACCACCTTTCTGCCTTTCAAGGTGAGTCCAACCACGAATCAATCGGGTAGAGATATGACGAAGCTGAGCGAGCTCAACTTGTAGCTTACCTTCATGAGTTCGCGCACGTTGTGCAAAAATATCTAAGATCAAACCCGTGCGATCAATCACACGACATTTACACAATTGCTCGAGGTTGCGCTCTTGGGCAGGAGAGAGGGAGTGGTTAAAAATCACAATTTCAGCACCGGTCAGCTGAACAGCTTGTGCGATTTCTAGGGCTTTACCTTCTCCAACGTAGTATTTAGGGAGTGGGGATTGTCGGCTACCAGTAATCACTTGTAGCGTTTCTACCCCCGCTGAGGAGACCAGCATTTCACATTCGCTTAGATCTTCCCATTCTCCCTCTTGCGTGAAGTTGATATGAACAAGTACGGCTCGCTCGCCGGATTCATAACGGTCAAACAAGCAACCAACTCCTTATTACAGCGCAAGCTGTACAAATTGAACGATTAATCTTCAGTCTTCTCTGGACGATCAGATGGCGTGCGTTGCTCGCCGCTGTGGTGACTAACTGCGCGAGCAGGTACCACAGTAGAAATCGCATGCTTGTAAACCATTTGGTTTACTGTGTTCTTCAATAAGATCACGAATTGATCGAAAGACTCGATCTGACCTTGCAGCTTAATGCCGTTAACAAGATAGATAGAGACTGGAATGCGCTCACGACGGAGTGCATTTAGGAATGGGTCTTGTAGCGATTGCCCCTTAGCCATTTTATTTTCCTTATTTGTATTTTGTTGTAATTATTTAGCTAGTGGTGCACAAAAAGGTGCGGCCTTTGCATCTGAGCTAAATGAATAAAAAAACTCCGTTGTTATTGAAAGGCTGTGATTTTTAAAAGCCTCAATAACGGATCCTTTCCAGAGTATATTCACGCAAAAGCGATCGCATTATACACAGCAATACTAATCAGATGCTATTGCATCTGAAAGAGTTTCTAACGCTTGATCAATGTTTTCGCTATCTAACCAAGTTAAATCATCCCAACTGCGCAACCAGGTGATTTGTCGCTTGGCCAACTGACGGGTTGCACAGACACCACGGAAAACCGCTTCGTCTAAATCACAATTACCGTCTAAATAATCCCACATCTGCCTATAACCAACGCATCGGATCGATGGCAGTTCAGGGTGAAGATCTTCTCTGGCGTACAACGCCTTCATTTCATCTTCAAACCCAGCTTCTATCATCTTCTCGAAACGCAGCTCAATGCGGCGATGGAGTTCAGTCCTTTCCTTGGGAGCTATTGCAAATTGTTTTACACGAAATGGCAGGCTATCGCCTTTCGTTTGAGTTAGCTCTGTTAATGTTTTACCCGAAATTCGGTAAACTTCCAATGCCCTTGAAAGCCTTTGTGGATCATTTGGGTGTATTCTTTCAGCGGATACGGGATCTATCTCTCTTAATTGATCGTGCAATGCCTGCCAACCTTGTTCGATAGATTCCGCTTCAATCTGCTTACGAATCTCTTGATCCGCGGCTGGTAATGGCGATAAACCTTCCAACAATGCTTTGTAGTACAGCATTGTGCCACCAACAAGTAACGGGATTTTGCCTTCCGCTACAATCTTATTCATTTCATTGATCGCATCACGACGAAAATCTGCCGCAGAATACGCTTCGCTTGGATCCAAAATATCAATCAAGCGATGAGGCGCGAGCTCAAGCTCTTCCGCATCCGGTTTAGCGGTACCAATATCCATGTCTTTGTAGATCAATGCCGAATCGACGCTGATGATCTCTACAGGGTATTTCTGACGTAAGCGGATAGCTAAATCTGTTTTTCCTGACGCCGTTGGGCCCATTAAAAACAACGCTAAAGGTAATTTTTCAGTCATGATATTTTGTATTTGCTTCTCTGTTTTAGCGCTTTTTAGCAAAGGGCTTTGTGTCGCGACGTATTCAGCTAAAAAGACAAAGGTCGTCGCGAAAAAATTAAACCGTAAACGCGGCTATAGTCGCTGAAAAGTCGATAGGATTAACAAACTCTGGATCATCTAATGGAAGTAGACCATGCCAAAGTTGTTCTAGTTCCCCAACTAGTTGAACCGCTTCAGATAAAGTGTAGTCGCTTTTTACTTGTGCGGTTTGAATCCCGATCCAGTTAACCAAAGCTGACAACATGTCATTAGGTTGCTTCACTGCACCCTGGGCATTTATTGAAGCCGCGTAAGATAACAGATCTGGGATCAAAATTTGTAAGTTTTGCTGCCTTAAAGGAGAAGGCACGCCCATCACCATTACCGCCTCGCTGTTTCGCGCCTTAAGCTCAATCCCCAGTAATGCCAGAGTTTGACTCAGCGCCTTAGCAACTTCGACAAGTTCACTACCCAGCTTAATCGATAAAGGCACCAATAGTGGTTGGCTTTTTAACGCACCACCTCGAGTATCAAGCTGACCAACAACACGCAATAACTCAGCCTTAGCCAAGGAAACCAGCACACTGCCGTTCTTATTGCCCATTACCAGATACTGACGTTCCACAATCGAGACCGCTTTGCCCAAGTCCGTTACAGGTGCTCTTGGCTTTAAATGAACAGGATTCTGTTGAGCAGGCTTAGCTTCTTTATTTTCTTTATTTTCTTTATTTTCTAAGTTGTCTCTGGTTTCTACTGGTGCCACATGCTCTTGAGAAGATGAAGGCTGTACAACTTGCTCATCAAAATCTGGCGTTTTCAGAAGCTCTTTATAGGCTTTCACTTCTCGCTTAGATGGCGCGGGTTCACCATGATGTTGGTGTGGCTCTTTCTCTTTTTTAGGTTCAGGTCGAGACTCAATCCACTCTTGGCGAGGAGAGCCTGTAAAGTTGCTTTCACTAGCAGACGAGCTTCGGCCAGCTAATGAACTTGGACTGGTTGATGAGCTTGGGCTAATTGATGAAACATAATGTCGCCCACCATCATTAACGCTGTGTTGAGGCTTATCAAAAGCGTGCTCTGATTCTGCTTTTCTCGGGTAGGCAGGCGTTTGCTCAATAGCGTGTCGCACCCTATCCGAAACTTGGGTTTGATCCGAACTGCTAGGCATTACGCTTTCTGGCTCAGCGAAACTTGCAACACCATCAACTGCAGAGCTCGTACTATCTTGCTGATGATGAATCACTTCTGACTGATGAAAAGCCGACTGATTGATTGGTGCAGCATCGATCTGCTTGCTCTGTGCTAAACCATCACTCAATGCTTGGTAAATAAAGTCATGCACAAGGCGCGCTTGATGAAAACGCACTTCATGTTTTGCAGGGTGGACATTCACGTCCACCTGATGTGGGTCGAGTTCAATGAACAACACATACGTCGCGAATTGGTCTGGACGCAGGCTGGTTTCGTAGCTTTGACGAATCGCATGATTGATCAGCTTGTCACGCATCATACGACCATTCACATAGCAGTATTGCAGGTCGCTTTGTTGTCTTGCTCCTTCTGGCGTGGTGATCCAGCCATGAAGTTTTAGGCCTTGATGCTCAAGTTCGATCTTAAGCATATGACGAACAAAAGGATTGCCACATACCGCAGCGATTCGCTTTTCTGCTTGAACTTGTGTTTTTGCAGCGCGGTACTGACGAATCATCTTGCCGTTATGACGAAGGTTGATCGTCACATCAAAACGACTCAATGCGATGCGTTTAAGCAACTCATCAATATGGGTGAATTCAGTTTTCTCGGTGCGTAAGAATTTGCGGCGTGCTGGCGTATTAAAGAACAGGTCCAACACCTCAACCGAAGTGCCAATAGGATGCGCCGCAGGCTGCAGTTTCACCTGCATATCACGGCCTTCACTGTGTGCTGCCCAAGCTTGATCTTGAGTGGCAGGGCGTGAAGTCATGGTCAAGCGCGCAACCGAGCTAATACTCGCCAGCGCTTCACCACGGAAACCGAGGCTGACGATCGCCTCTAGGTCATCAAGAGTGTGGATTTTGGAGGTAGCATGACGACTCAGTGCCAAGGCAAGCTCATCTTTTACGATGCCTTTACCATTGTCACGAACGCGGATCATCTTGGCGCCACCTTTCTCGATATCAATATCGATACGAGTGGCACCCGAATCCAAACTGTTCTCAACCAACTCTTTTACAACAGAAGCGGGTCTTTCTACCACCTCACCCGCTGCGATTTGGTTAGCTAACCGAGCTGGCAGTATTTTGATCGTCATATTTATAGCTACCTTACTGCCATTGATGGAAACGCTGCTACGTTTGCACTAGTTCTTATTTTTTATCATTGATATACCTGAAGCTGTTTAGCATTCCCAAGACTACTTGTGAGGAATAATCAACACTTGGCCGATAGCTAGACTGTCAGATCTTAGCTTATTCGCTTGGCGAATGCTGTTGACGCTCACGCCGTATTTCGAAGCTATCTTGCCAAGGTAATCACCTCTTGCAACTTTGTGTTTGCGCAGAGGAACATCTTTAACTTCAACCGTAATACGTAACTTTTGGCCTACTCTCACCGTCTCTGATTTCAAACGGTTCTCACGTTTAATATCAGCCACCGACACTTTATAGCGGCTGGCGATCTTACCTAGGTACTCTCCAGACTTAACCGTGTGAGTGATGGTCTTAGTTTTAACCGCACTGCTTGATGATGAAGTTGAAGCACTGCCTGGAATCTTAAGTACTTGACCAATTGCTAGGCTGCTCGATTTCAGATTGTTGAACTTCATCAACGTCTGTGTCGACGTACCATACTTGCTCGCAATCACAGACAAAGACTCACCACGAGAGACTTTATGTTGGCTCACGCTGCCCGTTGATGACGTTGCGTTAGACAAGATAATCCCTTCAGGCGGGTTAGCCTTCAAATACTTAACCACCGCTTTAGTCACTGCTCGTGCCAATTTATCTTGGTGCGAACGTTGGAAAAGAAGCTTCTCTTCCGTCGGATTCGAAATAAAACCTGTCTCTACCAGTACTGATGGGATCTGTGGTGAACGTAATACTGCTAAGCTGGTGTTAATCGGCTTGCTATTGTGCAGTTTCGCAACCTTACCCATTTCAGACAGAATTGCCGTTGCCAGTTTGTAGCCCTCTTTTTGAGAGTGGCTAAACTGCAAATCAAGCAGGGTTTGGTTTACGTTCTTATCATCAATATTGCTTGTGAACGCTGCACCGCTACCACCAAGCAATTCAGACTGTTTCTCTTTATTCTCAATCCAACGAGAGATCTCTGTATTTGCGCGGCGAGTGTTCAATACAAACACTGAACCACCTCTTGGTTGAGGCGTCGTAAAGGCGTCGGCGTGAATAGAGATCAACAGGTGAGCTTCATTCTCTCGAGCAATCGCAACACGTCGATTCAGGTTCACAAAGTAATCAGCATTACGAGTCATACGAGTTTTGATCCCCGGGACCGCATTCAGTTGAGCTGCTAACTTCTTAGAAATACTCAGAGTCGCGTCTTTTTCGTATTTACGCGTAGGACCAATCGAACCTGGGTCTTCACCACCGTGGCCAGGATCAATCACAATTAGAATATCTTTCTGGCGCTTAACCTGATTAATGTTCTTACTTACCGTTGGCTTACTCGGTGTCGAAGTCGCTTTACTTGCCGCACCATGAGGTAAGTCGATCACCAAACGGTGTCCATACTGACCACCTGGGGTCGGGCTCAGTTTGAATAATTCTGCTTTAGACGACTTCTTTAACTCAAAAACCAAGCGATAGGTGTTTTTGTCTGGCGGTGAGCTCTTACGAATCTTAGATAGAACAGGGCTGTCTTTCACCTCGACCGGTAACTTAGTCGCAAGACTGGTATTTTTTAAATCAACCACTAAGCGACTCGGGCTACTCAGGGTGAAATAGCTAAAGTCCGCTTCTGATTTTAAGTCGATAACCACACGAGTTTCTTCTGGAGAAGGCCAAACCCTTAAACTTTTCAGTGAGTTTGCAGAAACAAGTGAAGAAAACAGTATAGAAAAAACAGCAGCCATCATGGCCACTGTTGAAATAAGGCGTTTAGAAATCAACATAACTCCAACTGACTAAGTAAGCGCTGTCCGTATTCACTATTAGCGGTTAAAGAAACAATACGGTGATCGTCTTGGTAACGAATATCAATATCCAAATCGGCTTCTGGTAGCATCCCATAACCTTTCTCAGGCCACTCAACCAAACAGATAGCATCCGGCGTAAAATAGTCACGAATTCCCATAAACTCTAACTCTTCAGGATCTGCTAGGCGATAAAGGTCAAAGTGGTACACCTGCCAATCTGCAAGTTGATAAGGTTCAACTAGAGTATACGTTGGGCTTTTTACATTTCCTTGATGGCCAAGTGCTTTTACAAAGCCACGACTAAAGGTCGTTTTGCCTGCGCCAAGATCACCATGCAGATAAATAGTCGTCTGCTGTGAGCAAAGATTCGAAAGCTCCGTTCCTAATTGAATCGTTGCTTGTTCATCTTTCAAAGTAAATTGTTTCGTGCTCATGAATACGTTCTCTAAAAATCGATCGTTGACTATATAAAAATCAAAAGAACAAGAATAGTAAACCGTGATGCTTTTGGGAGACAAGCACTCAAGTGTAAGTTCTATGAAAAATACTGCTCAAAACGCGTCTGTTCTGGTCAACACCACTAAGATCCGTTAAGATCCGCCCCCATTTTTGCCGAACCTAATTTTAATTAGCCTTATCTCTAATTGTAAAACAGAGAAAATAAGAAATAAGCCATGAATCTAGACCATCTTGCTGAAAAAATTAAAATCTGGGGAAAAGAGCTGGGCTTTCAAAAAGTTGGCATCTGCGATGTTGATTTAAGTGAACACGAAGCCCCTCTTCAAGCATGGCTAGATGCTGGCAACCACGGCGAAATGGATTGGATGGCTCGACATGGGATGATGCGTGCACGTCCTGATGAACTTCACCCAGGCACAATTCGAGTGATCAGCGCTCGAATGAACTACCTACCACCAGAAGCTCAGTTCGCCTCTAACCTAAGCGATACCACTCAAGGCTACATCAGCCGCTATTCTTTAGGCCGCGACTATCACAAATTGTTCCGTAACCAGTTGAAAAAGCTAGGACAAAGAATTGAAAAAGAGGTCGAGGGTTTAGACTCACGCCCTTTCGTCGATTCAGCGCCCATTTTGGAAAGACCACTCGCTCAAAAAGCAGGGTTGGGCTGGACAGGTAAACACTCATTAATTCTTGATAAAGACGCTGGCTCTTGGTTCTTTCTAGGGGAGCTGTTAGTTAACATCCCTCTTCCCACGGATGAACCCAGTGTTGATGAGTGCGGCAAATGCACCGCATGTATCACTTCTTGCCCAACGGGTGCCATTATTGCTGATGGCGTAGTGGATGCTCGCAAATGTATCTCGTACTTAACCATTGAATATGATGGTGTGATCCCTGAAGAGTATAGAGATGCCATTGGTAACCGTATCTACGGTTGCGATGATTGTCAGTTAGTTTGCCCGTGGAATCGTCATGCCGAACTCACAGAGCAAACAGACTTTCACCGCAGAGAAGATTTCCAAGAAGCCGATCTGGTTTCACTTTCAAGTTGGGACGAAGCAACCTTCCTAAAGAAAATGGAAGGCTCAGCAATCAGACGTATCGGCCACACCCAGTGGTTACGCAATATCTTTGTTGCGATGGGCAATGCACCATTTCAACAACGCATTATTGAAACCCTGGAGTCTCATCAAGGCAAAAACGAAATGCTTGATGTGCATATTGAGTGGGCTTTGAATAAACAACTACAGCAGTTACCCAACGCTAGCAGTGTGCAAGAAGATAGCTCTACGCAGAAAAATAGCTGTGTGCAAAAAAGTAACAGCAAAATCTCCACCAAAAAGCACAGACTGATACGTATAGTAGAGAAAGGACTACCAAGAGACGCCTAGCCCTTTTGGTATCAACGATTGACAGCGACACCCACATCGATAGTCCAATATTTAAGACAACTCGTTGCACATAATTTTAGAACAATGTTTGACCTTGTTCTCAATTCTAACAATGTGGAAAAAATTCAGAACTCTCGTAAACTTCCGACACCCGAGCAAAGTTAAACACAGTACCGATAAATGATTAAGATCAAAAAACAACAAGTTAACGATCTTTTATTAAATCCAAGATAGGCATCCAACTTGATAAAAAACAACAAGTTACGATCGCTGCAATTCATCTAATATATTGAAAACAAGAAAGATCTTTTAGGGATAGGTAAAGAATTAAGCCTGAAACAACTTTATCAACCAAGTTATCCACACCTAACATTTTGTGGATAAGTCTGTTTATAGATGTGAAAAACCTCAAGTGTCTGCTTCAGAGACCTGATATTTACTAGCATTCCAGTTGCTAAGAAAAATTTAAGACAAAAAAATATCCACCATGATGGAGGATTATTTGCTTTTTTGGGGGGATTATGCTTCGCAGCATTAAAGAAAGAGCGTGACCTTTGTGGTCGCCTTTAAACACAGAGGTTTAAAGTACTTATTAGCTTTTTTAGAAGAAAGCTGGAGCGATACATCGGGTTCGAACCGATGACCTCAACCTTGGCAAGGTTGCGCTC
>NZ_JBGOOD010000089.1:0-12481 GCF_041439475.1 Vibrio sp. 1S139 | reverse complement strand
TCGCAATCCGCGAAGGTGGCCGTACAGTTGGTGCTGGTGTTGTAGCTAAAATCTTTGCATAAGATTTGACGAACCACTAGTAAAAAGGGCATCATTTGATGCCCTTTTTCTGCGCTAAAAAAAGAGTTGGATGTTTTGACATCGATTTTTGCTCTTAGCAAAGAATTAAACGGTCTTTTTGACTAAAATGACTGTTAGATGTGTTGTTTTGCAACGCAAAGGAGTGTGCCCTGCAACAGCGGGGTTATTGTCGTCTATATTTAAGACTTATCACAGGTTGGTTTTATGAAAGCAAACGCTGAAACTCCTGATAGCTCAGGTGCAGCAGATACAATGAAGTGGATTGTCGCTTTTGTTCTGTTGGCTGCTGCTGTTGTGGGTAATTACCTGTATGGTGAATTGTCTGTTGTAATTCGCGCTGCAGGTGTAGTTGTGCTGATTGCTGCCGCACTAGGCGTTGCAGCAACAACAACTAAAGGTAAAGCTGCGATCGATTTTGCAAAAGAATCTCGTATGGAGATTCGTAAAGTTGTTTGGCCTACTCGCCAAGAAACTATGCAAACTACATTGATCGTTTTAGCTGTATGTATTGTTATGTCTCTAGTGCTTTGGGGAATTGACGGCATTATGGTCCGTCTAGTTTCTCTAGCAACTGGGGTGTAGAGGGTTCTGATTCATGAGTGAAGCTCCAAAAAAACGTTGGTATGTAGTTCAAGCCTTTTCTGGCTTTGAAGGTCGTGTTGCACAGTCGCTACGCGAGCATATTAAAATGCACAACATGGAAGAACTATTTGGCGATGTGCTAGTACCTACTGAAGAAGTAGTGGAAATGCGTGCAGGCCAACGCCGTAAAAGTGAACGTAAATTCTTCCCTGGCTACGTATTAGTTCAAATGATCATGAATGATGAATCATGGCACTTAGTACGCAGCATTCCGCGTGTTATGGGCTTCATTGGTGGTACCTCTGATCGTCCTGCACCAATCACTGATAAAGAAGCTGATGCTATCTTGAACCGTCTAGAGAAAGCGAGCGAGTCTCCACGTCCTAAGACAATGTTCGAAGCGGGTGAAGTGGTTCGTGTGAACGATGGTCCATTTGCTGACTTCAACGGTACTGTTGAAGAAGTAGATTACGAGAAAAGCCGCATTAAGGTATCTGTATCGATCTTTGGTCGTGCAACACCGGTTGAGCTTGAATTTGGTCAGGTTGAAAAACTGGACTAAAACTCTAAGTTTTGAACAAGCTGTGGATAAATACTTCATAAGTTGTTCAAAATAAAAGAGTATAAAAAATCACCTTTTTAGGGTTGTTAAAGGCACGAATTATGATTATAATTTCGCGCCTTTTTGCTTCTGTGGAAGTGAAAAAGAGTTAATTGAATTTATGGGGAGCTCGCCTTGCGGCTAGCGCATGTACCCAAAATATTAGGAAATATCATGGCTAAGAAAGTTGAAGCTTATATCAAACTGCAAGTTGCAGCTGGTATGGCAAACCCAAGTCCACCGGTTGGTCCTGCTCTAGGTCAACACGGCGTGAACATCATGGAATTCTGTAAAGCGTTCAACGCAAAAACAGAATCTGTTGAGAAAGGTCTACCTACTCCAGTAGTTATTACTGTTTACAACGACCGTTCTTTCACGTTCGTAACTAAGACTCCACCTGCTGCTGTTCTTCTTAAGAAAGCTGCTGGCGTTAAGTCTGGTTCAGGTCGTCCAAACACTGAGAAAGTTGGTACTGTTACTGACGCTCAAGTTCAGGAAATCGCAGAAACTAAAGCTGCTGATATGACTGGTGCTGACATCGAAGCAATGAAACGTTCTATTGCTGGTACTGCTCGTTCAATGGGCCTAGTGGTAGAGGGATAAGATCATGGCTAAACTTACTAAGCGTATGCGCGTAATCCGCGACAAAGTTGACTCAACTAAAGAATACGAAATCAGCGAAGCTGTTGCTCTTCTTAAAGAACTAGCGACTGCTAAATTCGTTGAGTCTGTAGATGTTGCTGTTAACCTAGGCATCGATGCTCGTAAATCTGACCAAAACGTTCGTGGCGCAACAGTGCTACCTCACGGTACTGGCCGTGACATCCGCGTTGCTGTTTTCACTCAAGGTGCAAACGCAGAAGCTGCTAAAGCTGCTGGCGCAGATATCGTTGGTATGGAAGATCTTGCTGAGCAAGTGAAAAAAGGCGAAATGAACTTCGACGTAGTTGTTGCTTCTCCAGATGCAATGCGTGTTGTTGGTCAACTAGGTACAATCCTAGGTCCACGCGGCCTTATGCCAAACCCTAAAGTTGGTACTGTAACTCCTAACGTTGCTGAAGCGGTTAAGAACGCTAAAGCTGGTCAGGTTCGTTACCGTAACGACAAGAACGGCATCATCCACACTACTATCGGTAAAGCATCTTTCGAAGCTAACCAGCTTCAAGAGAACCTAGAAGCACTTCTAGTTGCTCTTAAGAAAGCTAAGCCTTCTTCAGCTAAGGGTTCTTACCTGAAGAAAGTAAGCATCTCTACTACGATGGGTGCTGGTGTTGCTGTTGATCAAGCTAGTCTTGATACTCAAGCAAACTAATTTGCTTAGGCGCAGATTTAGTGTATACTTCTGCGCCTAATATTTGTGGTTGGGTGGTTTTAAAGCAATTTGAAATCATCTATCCCAAGACCGTAGGCGCTGTCGATTTTCATTAGATTATTGATAGCTTAATAAAACCTACGTAGGCGATGTTGTGGTTTGAAGTGGATTTATTCATTTTTAAATAACATCGTAAACGCTCAATACATTTTGTATTGGGTGCTGTAATCACAACCAGAGGTTAATCCAAATGGCTTTAAATCTTCAAGACAAAAAAGCAATTGTTGCTGAAGTCAACGAAGCTGCCAGTGGTGCACTTTCTGCAGTTGTAGCTGATTCTCGTGGCGTTGAAGTTGGCGCAATGACTTCTCTACGTAAACAAGCTCGCGAAGCGGGTGTTTACATGAAAGTTGTTCGTAACACACTAGCACGCCGTGCGGTTCAGGGTACAGACTACGAGTGTCTAGTAGACACTTTCACTGGTCCAACTCTGATCGCGTTCTCTAACGAGCACCCAGGTGCTGCAGCGCGTCTTTTCAAAGACTTCGCTAAAGAGAACAAAGATTTCGAGATCAAAGCTGCTGCATTTGAAGGCGCAGTTACTGATGCTGAAGTACTAGCGACACTACCAACTTACGACGAAGCTATCGCACGCCTAATGATGTGCATGAAAGAAGCTTCTGCTGGCAAGCTGGTTCGTACTATCGCTGCACTACGTGACCAAAAAGAAGAAGCAGCGGCTTAAGCCTTGCTTTTCGCTGGTTGCAAATTAAACTTATTGTTGACTTAAAAGAGAATTGTTATGTCTATTACTAACGAGCAAATCCTAGACGCAGTTGCAGAAATGTCTGTAATGCAAGTTGTTGAGCTTATCGAAGCTATGGAAGAGAAATTCGGCGTTTCAGCTGCAGCTGCAGTTGTAGCTGGTGGCGCAGCTGGCGGCGACGCTGCTGCTGAGCAAACTGAATTCGACGTTATCCTAACTGCTGCTGGCGCTAACAAAGTACAAGTTATCAAAGCTGTACGTGGCGCAACTGGCCTAGGTCTTAAAGAAGCTAAAGGTCTTGTAGACTCAGCTCCTGCAGCGCTTAAAGAAGGCGTTGACAAAGCTGAAGCTGAAGCTCTTAAAGCACAGCTAGAAGAAGCTGGCGCTTCTGTTGAAATCAAGTAATTATTACTTAATTTCATAGCCGCAAGGCTAATGGCTGGTGGTTTATTAACCACCGGCCTTTTTGCGCTGTAGGGCTATGACGAAATTTCCGCTGTTTAACCGTCATAATCCGAGCAAAAAAACAGTCATTTTTTCGAAATGATTGTTCACTACCACTAAACAGCTGTTTGTCACCACCCCCTCTGAAGAGTGTTTTGGGTGGTTTGGGTCACTTATCAGCGAGCTGAGGAACCCCATGGTTTACTCTTATACCGAGAAAAAGCGCATCCGTAAGGATTTTGGTACTCGTCCACAAGTTTTGGACATTCCATACCTGTTATCGATCCAGCTTGATTCTTTCGACAAATTCATCGAACAGGATCCAGAAGGTCAATACGGTCTTGAAGCTGCTTTCCGTTCTGTATTTCCAATTCAGAGCTACAACGGCAATTCTGAGCTGCAATACGTTAGCTACCGTCTTGGTGAGCCAGTTTTTGACGTTAAAGAATGTCAAATCCGCGGTGTTACTTACTCAAAGCCACTACGCGTAAAACTACGTCTAGTTATCTTTGATCGAGATGCACCAGCAGGTACTGTAAAAGACATTAAAGAACAAGAAGTCTACATGGGCGAAATTCCGCTTATGACAGACAATGGTACTTTCGTAATTAATGGTACCGAGAGGGTTATCGTATCCCAGCTGCACCGAAGCCCAGGCGTGTTCTTCGACAGTGATAAGGGTAAGACCCACTCATCAGGTAAAGTTCTTTATAACGCACGTGTAATTCCTTACCGTGGCTCATGGTTAGACTTTGAGTTCGATCCTAAGGATAACTTATTCGTACGTATCGACCGTCGTCGTAAGCTACCAGCATCGATTATTCTTCGTGCACTTGGTAAATCGACTGAAGAGATCCTAGATCTGTTCTTCGACAAGGTGAACTTCGAAGTTAAAGACCAAACTCTTCTTATGGAGTTGGTTCCTGATCGTCTACGTGGTGAAACTGCGTCATTCGACATCGAAGCAAACGGAAAAACTTACGTTGAGACTGGTCGTCGTGTTACTGCTCGTCATATCCGTCAACTTGAAAAAGATGGCGTTGAGCACATCGAAGTACCAGTAGAGTACATCGTTGGTAAAGTTGCATCTAAAGATTACATCAATGAAGCAACTGGCGAGATCATCGTTGGCGCGAACCAAGAGATTAGCCTAGAAGCACTTGCTAACCTGTCTCAAGCAGGTCACAAGTCTCTACAAACTCTGTTCACGAATGACCTAGATCACGGTCCATTCATGTCAGACACTCTACGTGCAGATAGCACAGTAGATCGCATCTCTGCATTGGTAGAAATCTACCGCATGATGCGTCCTGGCGAGCCACCAACGAAAGAAGCTGCAGAGTCTCTATTCGAAAGCCTATTCTTCTCTGAAGAACGTTACGACCTATCAACTGTAGGCCGTATGAAGTTCAACAGCTCTATCGAGCGTGAAGAAGAAGAGCGCGGTACTCTGGATGAATCAGACATCATCGAAGTGATGAAGAAACTGATTGGTATCCGTAACGGTATTGGTGAAGTGGACGATATCGACCACCTTGGCAACCGTCGTATCCGTTCTGTAGGTGAAATGGCAGAAAACCAATTCCGTGTTGGTCTAGTTCGTGTAGAACGTGCCGTTAAAGAGCGCCTAAGCCTTGGTGACCTTGATGCAATCATGCCTCAAGATCTTATCAACGCTAAGCCGATCTCTGCTGCAGTTAAAGAATTCTTTGGCTCTTCACAGCTTTCACAGTTCATGGACCAAAACAACCCATTGTCAGAAGTTACGCACAAACGTCGTATCTCTGCTTTAGGTCCTGGTGGTCTTACTCGTGAGCGCGCAGGCTTCGAAGTACGTGACGTTCACGTAACTCACTACGGTCGTCTATGTCCGATCGAAACGCCTGAAGGTCCAAACATCGGTCTAATTAACTCACTATCTGCGTTTGCACGTTGTAACGATTACGGTTTCCTAGAAACTCCGTACCGTCGTGTAGTAGATGGTGTAGTAACAGAAGAAGTTGATTACCTGTCTGCAATCCAGGAAGGTCAATTCGTAATCGCGCAAGCAAACACCATTCTTACTGAAGAAGGTACGTTTGCAGATGAGCTAATCACAGCTCGTCAAAAAGGTGAATCTGGTCTTCACCCACGCGATCACGTTGACTACATGGACGTTGCGACAAACCAAGTAGTATCTATCGCTGCTTCGCTTATCCCGTTCCTAGAACACGATGATGCGAACCGTGCATTGATGGGTGCCAACATGCAACGTCAAGCTGTACCAACACTTAAGGCTGATAAGCCTCTAGTAGGTACTGGTATCGAACGTAACATCGCAGTTGACTCTGGTGTTACAGCGGTTGCTAAACGTGGTGGTCAAGTTCAGTCTGTAGACGCTTCTCGTATCGTAGTTAAGGTTAACGAAGATGAATTGGTACCTGGCGAAGCTGGTATCGATATCTACAACCTAACTAAGTACACGCGTTCGAACCAAAACACATGTATTAACCAACGTCCAACTGTACTTCCTGGTGAACCAGTTGCACGTGGCGATGTTCTTGCTGATGGTCCTTCAACAGACCTTGGTGAACTAGCTCTTGGCCAAAACATGCGTATCGCATTCATGCCTTGGAACGGTTACAACTTCGAAGACTCGATCTTAGTATCTGAGCGCGTAGTTCAAGAAGACCGTTTCACGACAATCCACATCCAAGAACTATCTTGTGTGGCTCGTGATACTAAGCTGGGTTCTGAAGAGATCACAGCTGATATTCCAAACGTAGGTGAGTCTGCTCTGTCTAAACTAGACGAGTCAGGTATCGTTTACATTGGTGCTGAAGTTAAGGGTGGCGACATCCTAGTTGGTAAAGTAACCCCTAAAGGTGAAACTCAACTGACTCCTGAAGAGAAGCTGCTACGTGCTATCTTCGGTGAGAAAGCATCTGATGTTAAAGATACTTCTCTACGTGTACCAAACTCTGTTTCGGGTACTATCATCGATGTACAAGTCTTCACTCGCGATGGCGTAGAGAAAGACAAGCGTGCACTTGAAATCGAACAGATGCAGCTTAAAGAAGCTAAGAAAGACCTAACTGAAGAGTTCCAAATTCTTGAGGGTGGCCTTCTTAACCGTGTTAAAGCTGTACTTCTGTCTGGTGGTTACTCTGAAGCTAAGCTTGATACTATCGGTCGTAAGCAATGGCTAGAGCAAGTTCTAGAAGACGATGCGCTACAAACACAGCTTGAGCAACTTGCTGAGCAGTGGGATGAGCTAAAAGCAGACTTCGATAAGAAGTTTGAAACTAAGCGTCGTAAAATCACTCAAGGTGATGATCTAGCGCCTGGCGTTCTTAAGATTGTTAAAGTTTACCTAGCGGTTAAACGTCGTATCCAGCCTGGTGATAAGATGGCCGGTCGTCACGGTAACAAAGGTGTAATCTCTAAGATTAACCCTGTTGAAGACATGCCATACGATGAGAAAGGTCAGCCTGTAGACATCGTACTTAACCCGCTGGGTGTACCATCGCGTATGAACATCGGTCAGATCCTAGAAGTTCACTTAGGTTTGGCTGCGAAAGGTATCGGTGACAAGATCAACCAAATGGTTAAGGAACAACAAGAACTGCATAAGTTCCGTGAGTTCCTACAGAAGGTTTACGATCTTGGTGATACTCGTCAGAAAGTTGATATTGCTGAACTGTCTGATGATCAAGTTCGTACACTGATCAAGAACCTACGTGGCGGTCTACCGATTGCTACTCCTGTGTTCGACGGTGCTTCTGAGTCTCTAATCAAAGAACTACTTAAACTGGGTGATCTGCCAGAATCTGGTCAGCTTAAACTGTTTGATGGTCGTACTGGTGATTCGTTTGAGCGTCCTGTAACTGTTGGTTACATGTACATGCTGAAACTGAACCACTTGGTTGATGACAAGATGCATGCTCGTTCAACTGGTTCTTACAGCCTAGTAACTCAGCAACCACTTGGTGGTAAAGCTCAGTTCGGTGGTCAGCGTTTCGGTGAGATGGAAGTATGGGCACTAGAAGCATACGGTGCTGCATATACTCTACAAGAAATGCTAACAGTTAAGTCAGATGACGTTAACGGCCGTACTAAGATGTATAAGAACATCGTAGACGGTAACCATAGCATGGAACCTGGTATGCCTGAGTCGTTCAACGTACTGTTGAAAGAGATTCGCTCGCTAGGTATCAACATCGAGCTAGAAGACGAAGAGTAATCCCTCCTTCTTTTTAAAAGAAGATAGGATTATTTGGTAAAAGGGAGCTTGCTACAGCAGTGAGCTCCTTTAACTCCTTACAGGAGCTGAATGTGAAAGACTTATTAAACTTTCTAAAAGCACAGCATAAGACCGAAGAATTTGATGCAATCAAAATCGGTCTATCTTCACCAGACATGATCCGTTCATGGTCTTTTGGTGAAGTTAAAAAGCCGGAAACAATTAACTATCGTACGTTCAAACCTGAACGTGATGGTCTGTTCTGTGCACGTATTTTTGGTCCAGTTAAAGACTACGAATGTCTTTGTGGCAAATACAAGCGCCTGAAGCACCGTGGTGTTATCTGTGAGAAGTGTGGCGTTGAAGTTACACAAACTAAAGTTCGTCGTGACCGCATGGGCCACATCGAGCTAGCTTCACCAGTTGCTCACATCTGGTTCCTAAAATCACTGCCGTCTCGTATCGGTCTACTAATGGATATCCCTCTACGTGATATCGAACGTGTTCTTTACTTCGAGATGTACGTAGTAACTGAACCAGGTATGACTGATCTAGAAAAATCTCAGATGCTTACTGAAGAAGAGTATCTGGATCGTCTAGAAGAGTGGGGTGACGAATTTACTGCTAAGATGGGTGCTGAAGCGATCAAAGATCTGCTTGCAACAATGGACCTTCATCAAGAAGTGGAAGAAATGCGCGAAGAGTTAGAAACGACTAACTCAGAAACTAAGCGTAAAAAAGTTACTAAGCGCCTGAAGCTAGTTGAAGCGTTCATTGCATCGGGTAACGATCCGCAATGGATGATTCTGACTGTACTTCCGGTTCTGCCGCCAGATCTACGTCCTCTAGTACCACTAGATGGCGGTCGTTTTGCGACTTCAGATCTGAACGACCTTTACCGTCGTGTGATCAACCGTAACAACCGTTTGAAGCGCCTTCTAGAGCTAGCTGCTCCGGACATCATCGTACGTAACGAAAAGCGTATGCTGCAAGAGTCTGTTGATGCACTTCTAGATAACGGTCGTCGTGGTCGTGCTATCACTGGTTCTAACAAGCGTCCTCTGAAATCTCTTGCTGATATGATCAAGGGTAAACAAGGTCGTTTCCGTCAGAACCTTCTAGGTAAACGTGTAGACTACTCTGGCCGTTCTGTAATCACAGTAGGTCCATACCTTCGTCTACATCAGTGTGGTCTTCCTAAGAAGATGGCACTTGAGCTATTTAAGCCGTTCATCTACAGCAAGCTAGAAACTCGTGGCATGGCTACGACAATCAAAGCTGCTAAGAAGATGGTAGAGCGCGAAGAAGCTATCGTTTGGGATATCCTGGACGAAGTAATCCGCGAACACCCAGTACTGCTTAACCGTGCACCTACACTTCACCGTCTAGGTATCCAAGCGTTTGAACCAGTACTAATCGAAGGTAAAGCGATTCAGCTTCACCCACTAGTGTGTGCGGCATACAACGCCGACTTCGATGGTGACCAAATGGCGGTACACGTGCCTCTAACTCTAGAAGCACAGCTTGAAGCACGTACACTGATGATGTCGACGAATAACATTCTGTCGCCAGCGTCAGGTGATCCGATCATCGTACCTTCTCAGGACGTTGTATTGGGTCTTTACTACATGACACGTGACAAGATCAACGTGAAAGGCGAAGGTATGTACCTTGCTGGCCCTGCTGAGGCTGAAAAGGCATACCGTACTAAGACTGCTGAGCTACACGCTCGCGTTAAAGTACGTATCACCGAAACTGTAGTAGACGAAGATGGTAACAGCACTACTGAAACGAAGATGGTTGATACAACTGTCGGCCGTGCAATGCTATGGCAAATCGTTCCAGCTGGCCTACCGTACAGCATCGTTAACCAAAAGTTAGGTAAGAAGCAGATCTCTACTCTTCTTAACGAGTGTTACCGTAAGCTTGGTCTAAAAGATACAGTAGTATTTGCTGACCAAATCATGTACGCAGGTTTTGCATACGCTGCACTTTCTGGTGTTTCTGTAGGTATCGACGATATGGTTGTACCTCAAGCGAAATACGATGAAATTGAATCTGCTGAAGAAGAAGTTCGCGAAATCCAAGAGCAATTCCAATCTGGTCTTGTTACTGCGGGTGAGCGTTACAACAAAGTTATCGATATCTGGGCATCTACGAATGACCGCGTTGCGAAAGCAATGATGGATAACCTATCTTCTGAAACAGTTATCAACCGTGACGGCGAAGAAGAACAGCAAGAATCGTTCAACAGCATCTACATGATGGCCGACTCGGGCGCACGTGGTTCTGCAGCTCAGATTCGTCAGCTAGCAGGTATGCGTGGTCTGATGGCGCGTCCAGATGGTTCAATCATCGAAACGCCGATCACAGCGAACTTTAAAGAAGGTCTAAACGTCCTTCAGTACTTTATCTCAACGCACGGTGCTCGTAAGGGTCTTGCGGATACAGCACTGAAAACAGCAAACTCGGGTTACCTAACTCGTCGTCTAGTAGACGTTGCTCAAGACGTTGTAGTACACGAACATGACTGTGGCACGCATGAAGGTATCGACATGATGCCTCACATCGAAGGTGGTGACGTTAAAGTTGCACTTTCTGAGCTTGCTCTAGGTCGTGTAGTAGCTGAAGACGTTCTTAAGCCTGGTACTGAAGATGTACTGATTCCACGTAATACTCTGATTGATGAGAAGTGGTGTCAAATCATGGAAGACAACTCAGTAGATAGCATGAAAGTGCGCTCTGTTGTTACCTGTGATGCAGACTTCGGTTGTTGTGCACAGTGTTACGGTCGTGACCTAGCACGTGGTCACCTAGTGAACCAAGGTGAAGCAGTTGGTGTTATCGCTGCACAATCTATCGGTGAACCGGGTACACAGCTAACGATGCGTACGTTCCACATCGGTGGTGCGGCATCTACTGCAGCAGCAGAGAACAGCATCCAAGCTAAGACAACTGGTACTGTGAAACTTCACAATGCTAAGTTCGTAGTTAACAAAGATAAGAAACTGGTTATCACTTCTCGTGCATCTGAGATGACGATTATTGATGAATTCGGCCGTACTAAAGAGAAGCACAAACTTCCTTACGGTTCGATGCTAACCAAAGGCGACAACGCAGCAGTTACTGCTGGTGAAGTTGTAGCTAACTGGGAAGCGCATACCATGCCAATCATCACTGAAGTGGCAGGTCGTATCCAATTCGTAGATATGATCGATGGTATTACAGTTTCTCGTCAAACTGACGATCTAACGGGTCTTTCTTCAAGTGAAGTTACAGACGCAGCAGCTCGCCCAGCAGCAGGTAAAGATATGCGTCCAGCTATCAAACTTGTTGATGAGCAAGGTAACGACGTAATGATCCCTGGTACTGATATGCCAGCTCACTACTTCCTACCTGGCAAAGCGATTGTAAACATCGAAGATGGCGCTGAAGTTGGCATCGGTGACACACTATCTCGTATCCCTCAAAAATCGAGCGGAAACAAAGATATCACCGGTGGTCTACCACGCGTAGCTGACCTATTCGAAGCTCGTAAGCCTAAAGAGCCTGCGATCCTTGCTGAGCACACAGGTACTGTGTCTTTCGGTAAAGAAACGAAAGGTAAGCGTCGTCTAGTAATCACTCGTGAAGGCGGTGACGCTTACGAAGAGATGATTCCTAAGCATCGTCAATTGAACGTGTTCGAAGGTGAGAAGATTGAACGTGGTGATGTAATCGCCGACGGTCCTGAAACTCCACACGATATCCTGCGTCTACGTGGTATCCACGCAGTAACTCAGTACATCGCGAACGAAGTTCAAGAAGTTTACCGCTTACAAGGCGTAAAGATTAACGATAAGCACATCGAGACTATCGTTCGTCAAATGCTACGTAAGTGTACAATCACTCATTCTGGTGACTCTCCGTTCCTACCTGGCGAACAAGTTGAGTACCACAATGTTAAGATTGCTAACCGTAAGCTAGAAGCTGAAGGTAAAGAACTAGTACGTTTCGAACGTGATCTACTAGGTATTACTAAAGCATCTCTTGCAACTGAGTCATTCATCTCAGCTGCATCGTTCCAAGAAACGACTCGCGTACTAACAGAAGCTGCGGTTTCTGGTAAGCGTGATGACCTTCGCGGCCTGAAAGAGAACGTAATTGTTGGTCGTCTGATCCCAGCTGGTACTGGTTTCGCATACCACCAAGAGCGTCAAAAACAACGTGAAGAAGAGCAAGAAGGTCCTTCAGCTGAACAAGCTACTGACAATTTAGCAGCACTTCTAAACGCTGGTTTCTCTTCAGAAGAGTAAGCTCTACGAGTAGTCTCTAAGAGATAAGAAAAAGGCACCTTCGGGTGCCTTTTTTGTATCTGGCGTATTGGTATTTAGCTATGACTTATAAAGTGATAGGTGTGCTTATCTAGCTGGTGAGGTGTAAGCGTCTTTAAATCGACTCATTGACTTTCAAGCCTCAACACAGATACCGCCA
>NZ_JBGOOD010000088.1:0-12620 GCF_041439475.1 Vibrio sp. 1S139 | reverse complement strand
AAAAGGTTACGACGTTCGTTTCGATGATTGAATGTGTCGATTTAAAGACGCTTACATACCAAGTCCTGTAAGCTTGTTCAGTGCTTTGATCATAGCGTAAGTCTCGCCAACCTGAGCATTGTAATGTCTAAGACTTAATTTCCCACCTAGCAGCTGTTTTACTCGGTACATTGCTGTCTCTGATAGTGAGCGCTTGTGATAGCCATACCGCTTTTTCCACTTCTTGTTGGTGCCGTAGAGCTTTTGGCAACCTACTGCTAAATTGCGGGGGTGTCCTTGTTCCCAGAATGCTGCCCCTTCTCGTGGTGGGATAAGCGCAACCGCTCGCTTAATCCGTATCGCATCATGACAATTCCTTGTGTCATAAGCACCATCACCTGATATTTCAATGATTTTACGACGCGTCTGCTTGAGTAAGTTGGGGAGCACTTCGGCATCGGTTACGTTAGATAAACTCAGCTCTGCTGCGACTATTTCGTGAGTGCTTGTATCTACTGCAATATGCAGTTTACGCCAAACTCTGCGCTTCCCATCAGTACCATGCTTCTTGACCTTCCATTCACCCTCACCATAAACCTTGAGGCCAGTGGCATCAATTGCCAGGTGTTGTATTGCTCCTCTGGTTTTGGTTTTAAATGAAACCTCAACTTCCTTAGCTCGTCGGCTTATACAGGTGTAGTGCGGGCAAACAAGCGGGATGTTAGCCAGCTTAAATACAGAGTCTAGAAAACCTTGTAGCGCTCTCAATGGCATAGAGAAAATGCGTTTCACCATCAGTGCGGTAGTAATGGCTAAGTCGCTGAATCGGCGAGGTCTACCACGCTTGCCTTGTTTGTTTTGTTTCCACTCAGCTATCGTTTCCTCATCAATCCAAAAGGTCAGAGAGCCACGGTTGATTAAGGCTTTGTTGTACTGCTTCCAGTTAGTTGTTTTGTAACGAGGTTTAGGCATGAGGCTACGACGATTGATGGATGTAGCCGATCAGATCGTAGCTTCTAGATTTAGTTCCATCGATTTAAGCAACAAAGCCAGTCATCTATTTCGATTAAGTTCTTGATGGTTAAGATTGAAAATCCTAACCATCAAGCATCTTCAATGATCACGGGGATAGTTCGAATTAAAAAGAGAAATAACTTCTTTTCGGGTAAGAAAAATACTAGTATCCACCTTCATTATACATCCATCATAGTATCTATTTCCTATTTTTATTTCTCCCATTTTTATCTCATTCTTAGTTGCAACAACTACAAATCCTAATTGCTCAAGGTAGTTTAAAGTCGTGCTATGATAAACATTACAATATATCTCTGTAATATTGCTATGAGAAATAAGATATTGAATCCTTGTCTTCCAGAGGTAGATAAATACGAATGCACTTGATATATTGCCACTGATAATATATAGCGCGAATGTTGATACTTCGGTGTAACTTGACGCCAGAGAAAAATCTACATTGGCATTATTATGTGTTATCTGTTCTGATAATACTTCATTTTTAAACAACATCCCTAGGCTGAAGCCAAGCATTTGATCTTCATTACCTAAGTCAACGAGACGATAGCCTTGTAGCTTTCCCTCCTCTTGATATAAAAATAAATCTAGTGGACGCATTTTCATAAAATCTTCTTTGTTCCATCTTTTATGGAAAGACTTTATTTTTTCTAGTATTGGGTCATTCGCTTGAAAGAACAAATTGTCATGTTTTATTTCAGTGCTCTTTGTTGGTATATCGTATTCCAAAGCAGCGAATATATGTTTCTGAAGGTTTCTTTCAAATCGATTAAATAAAAAAAACTCCACCTGTTTAGAAGCTGTCGCCTCTAAAGATTTAATAAAGGGCGCAATATCCAACATAAAACATCGTAGTATTCTTATTGCTTTAGCTGAATTTGGAGCTGTAACCCCCCTTTCCCAGCGACTGATAGTTACGTGATCAACATTGGCGAATTCGCGGCTCGCCAGTTGTAATTTGGCTACAAACTCTCTCTGAGTGTAACCTTTCTCATCTCTTATTTTTTTTATTAAATCACTAAACATATAAAATATCTCAAACTAAACGCACACTCCTTTTATATAGACCATAATTATGTAATCTGTTAATTTTGGAGCGACCGCATGAGTGATCTTCTCCACTCTTACTGGACACTTCATTAAGCGAGATTTTGTTGTTCAACAGGTTTAACAGGAACGAAGTGAATATTAGGCCTAAAATAAGCTTCGTAAATGGCTCTTGCATCATTAGCATCGTTCTTTTGCTACCCAACAAGTGGTTTTTACATGCTGAGATGGAATAAGAGCCTCTGTATATCCTACCTCTTGAAATATTCTGCTCCAATAATGAGAAGTTGCACATTACTCCATTGCAAGAGCAGTTTGCTCTGGAAATTGACGGACAGTATCGAGAAGCTAATCTCACTTTACCTTTCTGTTGGATAAGATTTGTCCATTTTTACCCAGCACACATACTTGTTACTCCTGCTCTCAATGGTTGTACTATTAGTTTGGTACAACGACGCTAGAAGGGAGGAGCGCCCATCACATCAAAGCGGCGGCAAGTATTCATGGCCGAGAGATATGGGCGATGCTCGAACGTGGTCAGGTATACGTTGCAGTATCTGAAGGATTGGTCTACAACTATTTACAACAGAACCACTTTGCTTCTAGTTATTAATTTTTTCAAATCCAACCACGTAAATCTTAACTGTTCTTGCATCTTCTTTTCCACCTTCAGTGGAGAGGAGCTCCGTTATCGATGTTTCCATCGAAATTGACGCCTCTTGCACACCATGAAATACCAAAAAATTAATTACATTTTGAGCGCGTTTTTTTGCTAAGCGCGTATTGTATTTTAAATAATCAGCTTTACTGTCTGCAGAACCGGTCACTACAATTTCGTAGCTGTCCAATACAACAATCCTGTCTACCAGAGCGATTAGTTGTTCTTTATTCTCTGAATCAAGCGAGTAATCGTCATAGCTATAGCTCAAGCGGTCCTCCAGCTCCAGCTCTTCCGGTTCATCCTCTATGTGCTCAATAGGCTGTGGAATGTTTCTGGTGCTCGACCATGGATGTAGCACCAGAGATAAGTTAACCTGACGCAACTGCTTGGTGTCTTTTTTATTGTAGTCCTGTTCTGGCACGCTGACGTTAAATAGATTGTCTAATTGCAGTGAAATGTCGATGTATTCACTTAATGAATAGTAACCACCTATCGAAAGATACGGTGCAACACCACTGGATTCTGTCGGTGAATTAAACTGTGGCTTATCCATATCAGCGTTGTAGATGTAGCCACCAACACCAGCAAACAAACCACCATCGCGCCACAGTGACCATTGGTGTTTGGCTAGAACATCCAAACCTTTCATCTCAAACCTATTTCCATCCGATAAGCTGCGATAACCTATCTCATAATTCAAAGGTTGCGTCGTAATACCTAAGCTGTACCTCAAACTGGTGATGTCGTTGTCGTGCTTGTAAGGGTCACCCTTAAACTGAGCAAATCCACCTCCTACTTGAAAATACAAGCCATTAGATACTAAAGTATCGATAACGTCTTTCTCAGGTTCGTCGACTTGCGGAGCCTCTTGCGCCAAAGCTGGGGACAGTACAAATATAGACACCGCAAAAAAAATAATTTGTTTGTAATTCACTAGTCTTCCCTATAAGTAAGAAACGCTATAGACCACAATTCCCTCAAACTTTCCTTTCTTAATATTGCCTGGGTCGAAGGCAACTAACTTAGCATAATAACGGTCAAAGCCGAATTCTTTCACTTCGTAACCATCGCCGATAGGACTATTAAGTTGCACTTCTTCACCACCTCTTACGGTATACAACTTGATTCCATAGGATGTAATTTCATTACCATTTTCATCAAAAACAGGGATATAAGAGTTGTTAGCAAAATCACGAACGTTACTAAAGTAACCGCGTAATTTAACCGATGGACAATCGATACCATATTCTACGTTCCGTATCAGAATGTTAACATTACGCCGTACCTCACCACTTATGACATCATTAACCCCAACCTGTCCATAATCGATGTTGTTGTTCTCAATAGATAGTTCAACCAAACACTTAGTTGGCTCTAGAATATCCATGTTCTGAATGAAAGAATAATAGTTCGCATACAGCGAATTATAGCCTAACTCTCCATCTAACTGAAAAATGTTGACCGGATCATTATAACCGACAAAATTTCCAGGACCAGTTACAATAATCGGTTGGTATGTTATAGTTTTGGATACTTGAGTACTGACTTCACAATCTTCAGCGCTTTCCCCCTCGTTACATGGAGGGACAATAAAGCCATCAACGGTGCTTTTTATCCCATAGATGTCTCGCCCTTCATATCGAAAACCGATCTTAATACCTGGAATATTAGGGATCCCTACATTTCCCACAACGCCTGGCCAAAAATACACTTGTTCAGGGGAACCCCATACCTCCGGGATTAAGTTAGTCGCATCCTTATAGCAGATTACATTTATCGTAATTGCTTCACCGCGCCATACAACCACATCATCGGGAGCCCCTTCTGGTACTGAAGCGGAAGGGTCAATAAGAAAAGGAGTACTACCGCCAGGTCCAGAACCACCAAAAGAACCGCCTTCTGAAGAACTGTAACAAGCTAACGCCCACGCATTTGGTGTAATTATGACTACGGTAATAAGCAAAAACAGGGTCAAAAATAACATTCTCATGCTCATTCCTCATGATCATCTCTAGCAGTACAAATGTTCTGCGAATTACAGAAGTAGCTATTGGTTACCGTCGCACCATAGTCATTGATGTGGCTTAACGCGTATCGGTCACTTTTTTCTACTGTCAATGTACGACTGGTAAACGGAGCGAGCATTACAGGGGTGAATTCCGCATCTTTCTTCGCTTTACCCACCATTAACTCCGAATAGGTCACATAAAATGGTGAGCCATTTTCTACGACGATTTTATTATTGTCCGTTCGCTTAATTTTGGTTCCGTTCACAATCGCTTTATCGACGTGCTTAATCTTGTTCAGACTTGATGGTCGATAGAAAAACTTAATCACAGATTCTATCGCAACTTGAATCGAGCCAGTGGCAACATTTGCAACGGTATCATTATCGTTGTTATGTTTTGAAGGTGGCACTTCACGAACATGTAAGAAGTAAGCCGTTTCTCTGTCTTGCGGCAATTGAGAAACCGTGGGTAAAGATCTAATGCGCAGCATGGCGTAATCTTTATTCTCGATTCTTATCACGGGGGGGATTACAATAAACTTATCCTCTACATCCTTTCCATCTATATCCGTCAACCAAGATTGCGCTAGGAATGGAATTTCACTGGGATTCTTAATTTTGATGGTTTCTACTTTCGAGCCACCATCATATATTACTCGAGTTCGGTCTAAAGCCAATGCAGCATTCGCCGATGCAGATAGCACAACACAACACATGACAAGCATAATTGATTTTTTCATAATATCTCAACTACTCATTAATTATTACAATGAACGGAACGGATGATTTCTTTACTATTTAAAATCGAGCCATCAATAACTAAGAAACAACTTTGATTGTCTCCCCAGCTCACTCTGATTTTTGAATCGAGATTGATGCCGACCAAATACACCGTTGAATCTTGCCCAACAATGCCAATTTCTTGATTGAGTTCAGCGTCAAACACCAATGCTCCAAACGGAATGTCTTGCTCACTTTGCAAGCGAGCCATAAAGTTACTACCTTGACGGGCCTTAATTTTTTGATAGCCAACCGCACCTTCAGTAAGCACCATGCTCTTAATACTACCGAGCACCTCAACATCATCAGGTAGAGATTTGTAGTCGATGGCGTTGTAACTTTTTCTATAAGGCGTTACGCCATTAATCATAGCCAAGCCAAATGCATTTGTCTCCTCGTTATTGCTACCGTTAATGGTAATATTCGGTACATTTGAATCAATGAGAATGCGCGAAGAACCCGCGTTAAGAGCACTGTAAGCCAAACCATGTTTTGAAAGCAGAACCGAACCCATTGCATTGGCGTTTACTTGGCTGTATGAATTGGTTTTATAGCTGCCACCAACAGAAGTTGATATGACCGAGAAGTCACGATTGTAGTTGCCACTTACCCCGTTGGACTCCCCCTCGTAAACATCGTAAGCGACGCGATAGTTAGAACCATCGTCATTGTTGTATCCCGAGTACGCGAGGTTTTGGGAGTAATCACCACTACGTGAATTGGTTTGTACTGAGACAGAGTTACTGCCACCCATAGGAATCGATATCCCCAATGACCAGCCCTTTTCATCAATGCTTGATGAGTACTCATCAGCCCCTGAGTCGTAGGTAACGTATGAATCGTTCGACTGGTACAAGTTCATCGTCAAGTAGAGGTCGATCCCATTAAGCTTCAACGGATGCGAAATATTAACGTCGTAACGAGAGCTGTTTCGACGTCTATCCCAATAGGTGTTTGAAGAGTAAGATACGTAAGCACTGGTTGAGCCAAAGTTTTGGGTCAACGAGATGTACTTTTCATCTTTGCGTTTGTTGTTTGCGGCATAGATACCTGAATCATCTGGATCATTATAAGATCTTAAATATTCATCAAATTCGTAGTATTGCTCTTCAGAAAAGCGATAACCCGCCACACGTAAACCCAAGCCAAAATCGGTCAACGTGTTGTTGTAATTGAAACCATAAGACAAACCAGAGGTATCAGTGTTGTCGTCCAATATTGCTTGTGCAGTAGATATATCAAACGAAGCTGCCCCCAAATGATTTAAATTAATGCCACTACCGATGGTGTAAGATTGATAATCTTCAGAAAGTAGTGTTGCAGAGAATAGCGATAGGGAATTGTTGACACCATACGACGCTTCTGCGGAAAAAAAACCCGGTGTGTGTTTATAGGAGTCACTGTTTGGTGCGCCCGCAGAAATGCTATAGCGTACGTGATTTGGTCGAGTTAGGTACAACACATCCGCACCGTTCACTTGATAACGTTGCATCGTCCCATCGGCTTGTTTTATTTCAACATCCAATGTACCTTGAGTGGCTTGTGGGAGGTCGTCAATCAGGTACGGGCCTGCATTTACATTCACCACTTTAATCACGTTGTCTCGTTGGCGAATGGTGATCACAGCATTGGTATTGACAGTGCCAGACACAACCGGAGAATAACCACGTAAGTTAGATGGCAGCATTTGGTCATCACTTTGCAGACGAACGCCCATCATTTGGAACGAGTCGTATACATCCGAGCCAAACGAAGTATTACCAAATGTCAATTTCGATTTAATACCGCGGATCGGCGTGTAGCCATACAGTGAGGTAAACTCACTAGAATAGTTGTTGGATGCTTGATAATTTGCTCTAAAACGAAACGCCCCGGCATTTAGTCCAACAGTACCATACGTGGATAGATCGTCATTCCAATCGTTTTCACTGTTCTGTTGGCTGGAAAAGTAGTTAACGTTGTAATCAAGGTAGAGAGCTGTTATGCCATCATCCCACAAGCGGTCAGGTACAAAACCATATTTGTACTCATTGGCGATGTATTCTTGTGGTGTGTTGATATCTAAACGAACTTTACCTATATCGAATGCGACTTTAGTATAATCGACATCTTCAAACTGATAACATATTACACCGTCAATTGAGACCTCCTTTTCTTTGTAGACTTTATAGCCACGATCATTAAGAGGCAAACTGTTTAATAGTGCAGCCGAAATGCAGGGTTTATTGTTATTAAATGAAATTTTTTCTGTAGTTAAAATATCTCCGTTAATATAAATCTCCAACTCATATTCACCATCTTGCACAAAATTCGCATGCGAAAAGTTACTTAAATCTACACTACTTTCACTTTTTATGAAATCATTATTAAATGTTGTAGCGTAAGAAAAAAAGGGGAATATAAAGATTAAACAGATTGTATTATAACGCATTTTTTAGCCCGCTATTTTTTAATAGTGAGAGTTTTGACCAAACAATCAAAACTCTCCTAGCACACTTATTGGTAGGCTACGCGCAGTAGTGCCCAAGATTCTGCATTACCTGCAGTTACAGGCGTCGTTGCCACATCAGTATTTGCCTCATATGCAGCAGAAAAACTCACAATGTTTGTACCGTCTACCAGTACGTTACTTGCTGCTACGTCACCATTGTTGATTGGTAAGCCGTTATGAAGGATACGAACACCAACCCCCGTAGCCCCACCTTCAACGCTGAATAGGTTACCAGATGTATCAGGGTTTGAAAGGAATGTAAAATCTGCAGTACTAGCAACTGTCGTATCACACTCGACCAGTTTAATATCAAACGGCACTGGTGTTGAGCGATCACCTTGAGCCTGAAATATGTGTGTTGGGGACTGACCAAGTTCGATTGTTTGGTCGATGCTTTCAGGTGCGATACCACATGCTGATTCTACGATTTCACCTTTGAAGTAAACGTTGGTCTCGTTTTCTGCCAAAGCTGGTGTTGCTGAAATTAAACCACAAACAAATGTTGCTATAATTAATGGGTTCATTGATTTGATATTCATCTGATATTTTTCCTAATTAATGTGTAAATAAGTTTCATCTAAAACGGAGGGGTATTTTAATAAAAAACACAGCAATAAGTAGGCATTTATATTATAATTTTAAGGAAAGTGCCTTCTCTCAATTAAAATATAGTAGGGCAAAGGGGAAGTAGCAAGATTGAGCTGTTCAAAGTTAACTGGGCTTAGGCTTAGATACCCAAAAACACTGTGCCCTGAGGGATCCCCTCATAAATCCGTCAGTGCATAGCCATCTTTTAAGAGCTGCTCAGCTAGAGCCATGGCCGCTGCTAAGAGGTGTTGAGTCGTAATCTCGTAGTCTGGTCGCCTGAGGACTTCCATACCTAATCGAACGGTAGACAGGACATTTCGATTTCTGACTGTATTCGCTTGAAAGTGCCTGTCCCATCCTTGTTGCTGTGCATGTATTCCTGCCAGCCAAAACATGAGTTGCGGTTCTGTCGCAAATATAGCGATAGGTGTGACAGGCCAACCCTGCAGATACAGTTATTCTGCGAGCGCATAAAAGCGCTCACAGGCAGTCTCTCCAGAAACATCTATCTGTTCACGTTTGAGCATCGTCCACATTTCTCGCCCATGAAGACTTGCCGTCGCTCCTTCAACTGATTTCCATCCCAACGCTTGCCTCGTTTTTTGTTTAACCCAACAGTGGCTCTGCTCAACGATGTTGTTCAGATATTTTATGTCTAAGATTTCAACCAATGACAGCATGAAGTAGCCTGTCAGCCACAGTTGCACGTTCAGGGCATCCAATGCTGCATAGTTACTTTTGCTTCCGTCAATGACGACTTTCTCTGGCAAGCCATTTTGAGCTAACGCCTTATTTAGAAAGGCCTTCGCTGCCGCTTCATCACGGTTGGGGCTGAGGTAGTAATCAACGACATGACCAAATTTATCGACAGCACGATAGTAGTAGAGCCACTCCCCTTTGACTTTAATGTAGGTTTCATCCATCCGCCACGACCCAGACACTGTCTTCTTTTTACGGCGGAGGTTGTGCTCTAGGAGCGGCGTAAATTTGATAACCCAACGATTGATGGTGGCATGGTCAACAATCACACCGCGCTCAAGCTGTATCTCTTCAATTTCGCGATAACTGAGCTTGTAAGCTAGGTAGTAACGGATGGTTTCAAGAATAACTTCAGAGGGGAAATGGCAACCTTTAAACATTAAAATTCAGAGTACTACGTGAGCATTGCGGCAATTCTAGCCCAGGAGCTCACTTTTTGCGACAGAACCATCCGTACACCATGATCAGTTAATTTCTGTGTGAACTCAGAGCTAGTAAACTGACTGCCTTGATCTGAGTTGAAGATATCTGGCGGTCCATAATGCTTAAGCGCTTCCTCAAGAGCTTCGATACAAAAGCTCGTATCCATAGTGTTAGATAGCCGCCAGGACAATACTTTACGGCTATACCAGTCAATAATGGCAACTAAGTACAGGAACCCTTTAGCCATTGGGATGTAGGTGATATCAATCGCCCACGCTTGGTTCGGGTAAGTGACTTCAACATTACGCAACAGATAGGGGTAAACCTTGTGTGCTTTGTTTGCCAGTGTCGTTTTTGGTTTGGGGTAAATCGCTCCAATGCCCATATCGCGCATGAGCCGAATGACGCGTTTACGATTAACGTTATGCCCCTTTTTTGCCAACTCAGTTCGAACGCGTCTACTCCCCATGAAGGGATACTGAAGGTGAATTTCGTCGATGATACGGCGTAATTCAATTTCCTCAACGGAGAGTCCGATAGGCTGATAGTAAGCCGTTGAACGAGCAATATTGAGCAGTTCACATTGGCGTTTAATTGGCAATGGTGTGGATTTAACCAGCGAAAATTTTCGCTGGGCTCGGTCTAACGACCGAGCACTCTGGCCAAAAAATCATTTTCCATGGTCAACTGACCGATCTTGGCATGAAGCTTGTCCACTTCTTCGGTGTTATCTTTGCTCAACTGACTTTCAGAAGCAAAAATCATAGCTGCATTTTCTAGCAGCTCCTTTTTCCATGTAGAGATTTGGTTCGCGTGAAGGTTGTATTTTTGAGCCAACTCAGCGACCGTTTTGTCACCTTTAGCAGCCGCTAATGCCGCCTTAGCTTTAAATTCAGGAGAGTGGTTTCTACGCTTTCTAGTCATAATCTGTTCCAATGTTTCTGGGTACTATCACAACAGATCAATCACTTAAAGTCATGTCCGAAAATTGGGGGCCACTTCTATGGACTTGTGTTGGACAGGGTAAATCCGTTGATAGAATGCAAGTTCAGCAATCGCTTCAGCATCGTTATAGTCGTTCTTTTGTTTACGGCGCTGATTTTTGACATGTTGCGGTGGGTACAAAAGGACTTCATGTCCTAATTTTTCGAATTCACGAGCCCAGTAATGAGCACCAGAACAGGCCTCCATCGCAATGATGCACGGACTTTGATTTGCGACGTAGTTAAGAAGTCTGCTTCGTTGAAGTTTTTTACGGCTGAGATTCTTCCCTTTATGATTGATTTCAACAAGGAAGAAAATGTTTTTTGCTAAATCAATGCCAATGATTTTATGCTGAGTCATGGTCTTCTCCTTTACTTTAGGACCTGAGCACTCCAAGCATGGCTGATGACCATGTGAAGTGGTAGGGGGAGACCATCTCATCACCTTAACAGGGCTACATGGACTCCCTCTTTTGTCAACAATAGCTCCCGCTGACAACAGTGGATCGGACAGCAGCTCTACATTCGGTGTTTAATCGGAATCGTTCCGTCACCTTGATGATATTCGCTTGATGCCCGCCTCATTCGTTAAACAGTATTTATTACTTCCCAATTAAACAGGTTTAGGCATCTCGGTCTGGTCGTATTGTCATCATTTGCTATTGCTTTGACTCGGTGAGTGTTAACCGTTTACATAGTTAATCTTGTACTCTTTTCCTGTTGTTAATAATGCCCATATTATACGAGCGTTTTTTGCTGCTAGGGCGACAGCTGCTCGTTTATAACCTCGTCGTTCAACGAGTTGATTTAACCAAATACTGTTGCGATCGGTTTTCTCTTTACATCGTGCAATAACGGCTCTTGCGCCATGAATAAGTAGAGTGCGAATATGTTTTTCGCCTCTTTTGCTGATGCGACCAAGATGAACATGACCACCTGTTGAGTATTGTCTTGGAACCAACCCTATCCAAGCGGCAAATTGGCGGCTAGAGCCAAATTGTTTGGCGTCATTGACGGTCGCGACAATGGCACTTGCACTGTGTTCACCGACACCTGGAATATCCATGAGGGCTTTGGCTGAAGCCATCTCACGAACTAAAGCAGAGACTCTACGATCATAGTGCAATACTTCTAGGTTAAGGTGTTGAATCTTGTTCGATAGATCTTGAAGTAGCTCTCGAGCGAGTATAGGCAAACCATTTTCTGCATCTTCAAGGACACTACCAATAGTGTTTTGATCCGAGTAGCGCCCCTGAGGCATCACAATACCAAATTCGGAAAGCAAACCTCTGAGCTGGTTAATAGTCGCCGTTCTTGTTTTAATTAGCCCCTGTCGAATACGGTGCAGGCAAAGCACAGCTTGTTGCTCTTCACTTTTTATAGAGACAAATCGTGTTTTGGGTCTAGATACCGCTTCACAGATGGCCTCTGCGTCATTGGCATCGTTCTTCTCATTTTGTCGATATGGAATAACGAATTTGGACGCCATGATTTTCGGGTTATGACCTAGTTTCAGTAGCTCTCTCGCCCAGTGGTGTGCACCAGAGCACGCCTCCATACCGATGAGGCAGGGAGGTAACTTCGCGAATGTGTCTAAGAGTTTGTTTCTTTTGACAGTTTTGCGTAGGACGCACTTGCCATATGCATCAACGCCGTGAATACTGAACACATTCTTGGCGAGGTCAACGCCAATAGTTTTAATGGTGGACATAGTAACCTCCAGTTCTTCAGCGTGTACTAAGTAAGTATGGCACGCAGAGTGTCAGGTAGAGGGAGTCCATATCATTCGTTAGCCATTTACGAGGAAAATTTTAGAGCTATTGTCAAATGTGGTGTATGGAGATCATGCAGTAGCCTGTTGATGAGTCT
>NZ_JBGOOD010000087.1:0-13475 GCF_041439475.1 Vibrio sp. 1S139 | reverse complement strand
GATGTGCTTGGGGAATGTGCTCAGGTTCAATCCATTACCACCATGGTTGTGATGGATACACCCAAAGATGAACGTTAGTCGAGTTTTATTTCAGGAGAGGCGCAGTGCCAAATACTAATCAGTTGTTATTGTTCTTAGATGTGGTTCAACAAGGGTCGTTTACCAAAGCGGCAACCTTGCATGATATGGACAACTCATCACTCTCTAAACAGATCAAAAAGCTTGAACAAGACTTGGGTGTTCAGTTGCTTAACCGTTCTACACGCTCGTTCTCGTTGACGTCGGCAGGGGAAGATATTCTTGCGCAAACCTATGTGCTGAAAGATACTATCAATCAGATACAAGGCATTGCAGATTCATACCAGTCAGAGCCCAAAGGTGTACTGCGAATTACTTCACCGATCTATTTTGGACAGCAATATCTGCAACCTATCATCACTCAGTTCATGAGAAAGTACCCGGATGTTCAGATCGTACTTTCACTAGACGATAAGATCGCCAACATCATTGCAGGACAGTTTGATATCGCGTTTCGCTTTAGCAAGCTCGTTGAATCGAATTTGATTGCGAAGAAAATTGCCGACAGTAACTTCATGCTCGTTGCATCGAACGACTTTTTGAAAGAGCACGGTGAGCCGAAGACACCACAAGACTTGCTCGCTCTACCTGCTGTGATTTATACCAATGGCGATATGACGGTCGATCATTTACGTATCAGTGAAGAGCCGCACGGTAATACCTTCCAGAGCCTGACGATTCGTGGCAACTATAAGGTAAGTGATGTTCGCACCATGGTCTCCTGTGTGAAAGATGGCCTCGGATATGGCTTCCTTGATCAATCAAACCTGTATGCCTCAATGAAAGAGTTAGGCTTGGTTACTTTGCTTCCGGATTATCCGATCTCTACAATCGATACTGCGATCTACGCTGTCTATCCACACCGTAAGCAGACCAAGCTGGTCAAAGAGTTCATTACTACGGTTCAAGACTATATTGGCTCTCCGACGATTTGGGAGAAGATGCAGCAAGGTTAGCTGGATCTCTAATCGTTCAAACATAAAAAAGGAGCCAGAACGTCGAACGATCTGGCTCCTTTTTATTCCTCGGGCTATAGCTGATTTACAATGTAAAGCTTAGCTATAGCTGACGTGAACGGCTCTTGTGCACTAATGCCTATCAATGCTCATGAATCACTTCTTTACCACTTGGGTAGGCTTTGGAACCCAGCACATCACCGTCGACTTCTTTACCATAATAACCTTGGTGGTTGTGGTAACGCTTAGCATTACCTGTAACATCACCCTTGTATCGTGGGTCTTGTGGGCGTTCATGACTGTTCACAAATGCGGCTACATCCCATGCATCCTGAATTGAAAGCTGTTGGCTCTTTCCAAGCGGCATGTTTTCGTAGATGAAGTAAGCTGCTGTATTTACACGGTGCATACCTGCGCCCCAGTTGAACGAATTCTCGCCCCAAAGAGGTGGTAGGTATGAGCGGCCATCCGCCCCTTTAATGCCTTCACCATTTTGACCATGGCAGGTTTGGCAGCTGGTTTGGTAAACCTTTTCGCCACGCGCTATCGATGGCTCTTGTTCAGGGTTTGCAATCTTAGGGTAGCCACGGCCGGCCAGTTTACTGCGGTCATCGATTGGGTATTTGCTTAACAGCTCTTCAGGGAGAGGGAAGCTTTCCGCTTTACCACCGACTTGTAAGTCAGCATCGCTGATCTCAGGAACGGGTGTATCTTGCATGCCGTTCTTGTCTAAGATGCCGCCCATCGCCAGCCAGTATGAATAAGCCGTTAGTGCGACCATCTCTTTTGAACCCTCAGCCGGTGGCAGAACATTCATTGAGTAGGTGAAGCAACCTTGGATACGCTCTGCGTAGCTGTTTACTTTGTCGTTCTTGGAACGATACGCAGGGTAGGCCATGTACGCACCCCAAAGAGGTGCTGCGTTAGGCTTCATGCCCGCTTGCATGTGACAGTTTACACAGTTTTGTTCATTGCCTACGAACGTACCACGCATCTGTTGTGAATCGACAAACAGCGAATAACCCAATTTTACTTTGTCGCCAAATTCCCCAGTAGGGATATCAACCAAGTCTCGTGGCACCAGATATTTGTTATCTTGAGGCTTCTCAACGGCTGGCAGTTCGGTTTGGCGATCGGGCAACTCAGCTTCGGCATAAACGATTCCAGAGGCAAGGGTTGCGGTAATTAAAAGTAGTGTTTTCATGCGAGCCCTTTAGTATCGGAAAGAGGCGAAGTAGTAAGATAGGTTTTTGATCTCATCGTCGGTTAACTTGCCCGCGATATTACCCATCATGTTCAAATCATCACCCTTACGAGTGCCATTTTTCCAAGCGTTGAGCTGAGTTTGAATGTAGTCGGCATGCTGGCTTGCTAGGCGCGGGAATTTGTCTACGCCCATACCGCTTGGCCCATGACAGGTTGCACAGGCTGGAATGTTTCTATCCCAATCGCCTTGGAATACAAGTTTACGATAGGGGTTATCGATATCAGCCTGTGAGCCGCGCTGCTCTAAATCGGTAAATTCGTATGAAGGCAGTGATGCAAAGTATTCTGCGACCTCACGACGAACAGCGGGATCAGATACACCGTCAGCCATTCCCTTCATGATCGCGCTTTGACGCTCACCACTTGAGAACAGAACCAGTTGATGCTCTAGATAGTCAGCATTGAGCCCTGCAAGCATAGGGGCAATGTTGGGCATGCCTTTACCGTCGGCTTGATGGCAGCCACTACAAGTTTCTGCGGCTTCTGGCATTGGATTGGGTGCTGCTTGTGCAAAAGCGGATAAAGAAAGGCTTCCTAGAGCAGCGATGCAAAGCGTTAATCTGGCTCAAGTACAATCAACAGTGGGCATGGGCGTTCTTTATTCTTGTCGTGTCTCTAAATGCTTACCACTTCTGGCTAGAATACAAATTCAGTCGCAGCAAAAAGCAACTAGAAGCGACGCTGTACAAGCTGAAAAGTAAGAGTGAACAGCTAGAGCACTCACAGCGTATCGCGGTAGTTGGTGAACTAGGAAGTAGCTTGGCACACGAGATTAATCAGCCTCTGGCAGCAATTCGGAATTATAGCGAAGGTGGTTTACTGCGGATTTCGAAGAACAAACCGCTGACTGACATAGAGCCTGTATTTGAGAAGATCCAGTCGCAAGTGGACCGTGCTGATGCGATTATCCAACGCTTAAGAAACATGATCAAAAAGCGTTCATCAAATAAATCTCAAATTGATATAGAAGTGCTTCTTACAGATACCATCGAGCTACTGCAATTTCGATTAGAGAAACACAAGATAACCATTGAACGTCATGTCGTGGGTAAACCTATCACGTTACATGTTGACCCTGTCGGATTGCAGCAGGTAGTTGTAAATTTGATCAACAATGCGACTGATGCATGTAATGCTCAGATGCATCGCGAACAAAGCGCTACGTCTGATATTGGTAACAAAAATAACGAACCATCGACAATTAAAGTGATTACCGAGTATCAACCGGATAAAATGATGCTGTCGGTTATCGATAACGGTACGGGCTTAGATTTTACCGAGCAACAAGTCACTCAAGCCTTTGTGAGCAGCAAAGAAAACGGCTTGGGATTAGGGCTTGCGATTTGCCAAGATGTGATTGAAGACCACAGTGGCAAAATGAGCATCACTTCACTGACTCCTCATGGTTGTCATGTCGCGGTGACACTGCCTTCCTCTATTTCAAATGACTCATAAGGAATCTTGTTATGCCTGAACTTCATCAAACGTTGCCGGTCTATGTGGTTGATGACGATGAGTCGATGCGTGACTCATTGGTGTTCTTATTGGAAGAGCACGATTTCAAGGTGACAGCCTATGAAGATGGCCCGAGCTTTTTGGATGCCGTGGATCTGAGTGTTCCAGGATGCGTGGTATTGGATAGTAGAATGCCCGAAATGAGAGGGCAGCAAGTTCATGAGTTGATGGTGAAGGCGCAGAGCCCACTGTCGGTGATCTATCTGACGGGTCACGGTGATGTACCAATGGCGGTCGAGGCATTGCAAGCCGGTGCGGTGAACTTCTTTCAAAAGCCAGTTAAAGGCAGTGAGTTAGCTGAGGCGATCAAGCAAGGGCTAGAGGCTTCTGAAAAGCACTTACATATGAATGTGTATCGCCAAGCGTATGCGTCGTTAACTGAGCGAGAAATCGATATTCTTAAGCAGATTATCGACGGCAAACGTAACCAGAAAATTGCCGATGAATTATGTATCGCGATGAGAACGGTAGAAGTACACCGAGCGAGTTTAATGAAGAAATTCTCAGCTAAAACGGTTGCTGAACTGGCTTACATATACGGCCAACTGAACTAACTACAGCGACATAAAATTGCTGATAGGTATTCATCAATTTCGTTGTCGTTTTTTAAGATTATTTTGCTCAAAGGTGGTCTTCATTATCGAACTCTATTGAAGCAAGATCACACCATTTATGGAGTGCATAACGATAGGTCTTAGTAGACTTTTTATCGCTATGTATTCCTGAGATACTGAACTAAGTTCATTTTAGGGCGGAACGTTTAAATAACGGCGCTTTTCCCTGTAATTAGAAACATACCATTCACTATGGGTTGATCACTTTCCCGATATCGGGGCTAGTATCAGTCGAGTTAGGTTAAAATATTTTATGAGTACAATGGGAATCGCAATTGGTGCGACGGCTCTTTCGTTAATACTTGTCGCCGTGTGGCTGATCTCTTTATCGCTAAGAAAGCAGCGCTTGGAACAAGAACGTAAGGCTCGTGCTGTCGCTTATCGAAAAGCGATTGAAAAAGCGCGCATACAAGAGCAAAAAGAGCGTCACTTCAAAGCCGAAACTGGGCATGTACCGTCGATACTGTATTTGGCAAAAGAAGCTGAACGTAACAATATTAAGGAAGCTCTGTATTGGTACGACAAAGCGGCGCAACTCGATAATATCAATGGCATGTACGGCATTGTGCGCCTAAGCATGAAGCGTAAAGAAGACCTGATTTTAAGAGAAAAAGCCAACTTTTGGCAGCTTGCGATATCCGCATTGGACAATGACGTGTCTGCGAAATTTGAGATGGGCAAAGCGCTTGTCTTTGGTCGTGGAACTGATAAAAACATCCCTAAAGGTTACACCTATATCGAAGAATCTGCGGCTGGTGGTAATACTGAAGCGATGCTGTTCATCGGTGACTGGTGTCTAGATAAAGAAAACCCAGACTACTCGGCCGAAAGCTCTGTCGAGTGGTACCAAAAGGCCGCGGAAAAGAATAGCTTAGACGGCAAGATCAAGCTCGGTATGAGTTACTTGAACGGTGTTGGTGTTGAGCCTAACCATGGTGAGGCTGTTTACTGGTTTGAGACGGCCGCAGAAAAGAACAGTGCAGAAGCCATGTTTAGAGCAGGTGAAGCTTGGATTGACCATGGTGAACACGGTAACGTTATCGCTTATATCTGGCTATTTCTATCGGCTCATTTTGGTTACTCAGAAGCCAAGCATTTGAGGGATAAAGTCGGCGGGGAACTTGGTGTGGATGCTGTCGTGGGCTTACAGGCTCTGACTAAACCGATAATGACTAAGCTGACCCAAGAAGCAATCACTAAGCACTCAATTATTAAGGCGCTCAACAAGCTCTACAAACGCAATGTCCCAGTCCCTAAGAAGGTTAAAGAAGCGTCCGATGAAGAAGTTGAGGAGTTAAATGTCGATGGTAGTCATTTAGAGACCAAAGCGTCGAGTGAGCAAGGTTCTAACGTCGATTACAGCCAGCAGGCGACGCCAAACCATGATAGCGGTGCTGCGAATCAAGCGTCACCCAGCGATCAAGCAACGCATAACAAAGAAGCAAGTCCTAACTCTCTAGACTTCAGTCAGGCAGCCGTGGATCCTAGCTGGAAAAGCAACCACTAAAACGTGTTGGTTAGCTTTGATGAGTTAGACAAAAATGACTGAAGCTGTGAAGCTATAAAGCTATAAATCTATATAGCTCCTAGCCGTAATCTAGAAAACCAAGACAACAAAAAAGGGAAGCGAATGCTTCCCTTTTTATTTGTGTGCTATTTGCTTTTAGAGCTTAGAGCTTAGAGCTTAGAGCTTAAGCCTAATACCCAAGAGCTGTTAAGCTTTGTTTTGCTCAGCTTTACATACAGCCGCAGTGAACACTACGTCAGTTGAGCTGTTAAGTGCTGTTTCAGCCGAATCTTGAATCACACCAATGATGAAACCAACCGCTACAACCTGCATCGCTACATCGTTTGAGATACCGAATAGGCCACAAGCTAGAGGAATCAGTAGCAGTGAGCCACCGGCAACGCCTGATGCACCACATGCTGAAATTGCAGCAACAAGGCTTAGTAGGATCGCAGTGAAGATATCAATCTCAATACCCATTGTGTGTACAGCAGCAAGCGTTAACACAGTGATGGTGATTGCAGCACCCGCCATGTTGATGGTTGCGCCTAGAGGGATTGAAACAGAGTAAGTATCTTCATCTAGCTCTAGCTTCTTACAAAGGTTCATGTTCACTGGGATGTTTGCAGCGCTTGAACGAGTGAAGAATGCCGTTACACCAGATTCACGAATACATTGTAGTACAAGTGGGTATGGGTTCTGTTTTGTCTTTACAAAGACAAGCAGTGGGTTAACGACAAGAGCAATGATCAGCATTGAGCTTAGTAGAACCGCTAGCAGTTGACCGTAGCTTGCTAGTGCATCGAAGCCCGTTGTTGCGAATGTAGTCGAAACAAGGCCGAAGATACCGAATGGCGCAAGACGAATAATGAAGCGAACAATGTGTGAAACACTGTGGCTAAGGTCTTCGAAAACCGCTTTGGTTGTTGCAGATGCGTGGTGCAGTGCAAGACCAAGACCGATAGCCCAAGCAAGAATACCGATGTAGTTCGCGTTCATTAGTGCGCTAACTGGGTTATCTACAAGCTTGAATAGAAGCGTATGAAGAACTTCTGCAATACCTTGAGGAGGGTTAGCACCTTCAGCGCCAGCAACCAGTGTCAAAGTGGTTGGGAACATGAAGCTCAGTACTACAGCAGTCAGTGCAGCTGAGAACGTACCAATCAGGTAAAGCACAATGATTGGACGCATATGAGTATGCTGACCTTTCTTTTGGTTTGCGATAGAAGCTGCAACAAGAATGAATACTAAAATTGGGGCAACAGCTTTCAGAGCACCAACAAACAGACTACCTAATAGGCCTGCATCTTGAGCTGCTGAAGGAGAAACCATGGCGAGAACGACACCGAAAACAATACCAGCAAGGATCTGTAGAACGAGATTTCCACGAGCGATGCGGGCGAGCATGTTGTGATTTTGCATAAAATACCTGCAATTGTTAATTTATTATAGTGATGTATTTTTTTATAAAGTTGTACCAAATCCAACTATACACTAGTGGAATGGGCGGTCATATTAGCGGGATCTAAGAGGGTGTCTAGGAATAGTTTACTTTTAGGGTGATTGTTTGCGCTACGTGGTGTTTTTAGAGCTAATTGTTAAATTTTTGTACTCTTGTTGAGATGTAAATCTGCATGATAATACTCATTCGGGTCAATGTTCTGGTTCTGGTGCCGTCAGAGTCGATTAGCAAGATCATTGTGTGCAGAAATGATCCCATTGGGTTCCTGTTGATACAAAGAAGCCCCGCTGATACAAAAAGCCCCAGCCCAATGCGTTAAAGAGCTCATGAGTTAATGAGCTAATACGCGATAGGGACATAGGGCTTATTTACGTGTTGTAAACCTAATCCAATAATCGGCTATTTAGACGATTTCTTGATATTACGGCTCTCTGATTGCACGGTTTTGTACATTTTAGAAAGCTGTTTACTGTTCGCTCTCTGTTCTGCCAATGAGGCTCCATTTCTTGCTTGCTCTCTGAGTAGCTTCTCATAGTTAGAGAATCGTCTTTCAGAAAGCTCACCGCTTTCAATGGCCTTGCGTATTGTGCATCCTGGTTCTGACTCATGGCTGCAATCAGAAAAGCGACAATGCATCGCTAACTCTTCCACATCAGAAAAGGTTTCACTTACTCCTTCAGCACAATCGGCGAGTTGTAACTCTCGCATACCAGGAGTATCGAGCAATAAACCACCCGATGTTAGCAAGTGGAGCGATCGTGACGTGGTTGTATGACGGCCTTTGCTGTCGTCTTCACGAATACCGCCCGTTTCTTGTTGAGTCTCCCCAAGCAGCGAGTTGACCAGCGTCGATTTCCCGACACCAGACGAACCCATCAAAGCCACCGTTTTGCCCGTTTTACACCAAGGTGACAATACTTGAGTAGAGTCTTGGTCTAGGCTATTAACGGCTTCGATCATCAGCATCGGATCTAGGCTTTGCACTTGCTGTACTTTGTCTTGGTAGTCGTCACACAAGTCTTTCTTGGTAAGTACTATAACCGCTTCAACCTGTGCTTCATTGGCGAGTGCTAGATAGCGTTCGATGCGGCTCAGATTAAAGTCATTATTTAGCGAGACCACGATAAACACGGTGTCGATATTGGCTGAAATATATTGTTCAGCTACGCGACTGCCTGCTGCTTTACGGCTGAAGAGCGACTGACGCTCAAGTAAGCGGTCGAATTGTAAATCAGCGTTTAATATCACCCAGTCGCCAACCGTCATTACGGGTTGGTTTTGATGAACGGGTAGAACGATTTCGCCTTGTTCTGACGCAAGCGTATAGCCGCTGCGATGGTGCGCGGTAATGCGAGCAATGACGGAATGATCATAGTCTTCGAGTGTCAGTTGTTGTTGAAATACAGGTTGCCATCCAAGCTGTTGAAGTGACATTGGATGAGAAAATGCAGTTTGTGAATTCATGTTTATTTACCCAGACGTGCGAGCTTTCTTTTCTTGTGAGAGCATTAAAGTCTTATGAGAGCATTAACGTCTTGTAAGACCTCAGATTGTTGATGAGATCGAAAAGCGTTAGTCAGATTAAAAAGCGTCGAGACGTCAAAAATGTTTTGAGCTTGGGTCGAATTCAAATAGATAGGACCCCGGATTTAGTCATGCGCTATTGGGCATGCAGGTATTGATCACTTACGATCAATAGTAAACCGGGTAAAAGTGTGCTGTCGTCACGGGTGACGATAAGTTGGTCGATCGGTATTTAAGTTTGATTAACCAAACAAATTAACGCGCTACTTTTACTGCCAGTTTTAGTGTTTTCATTACAATCATCTTCTATTCTCCTTGGGTTATTTATGTGTTCAGGCTTTGAATAAAAAGCGGGCTCAGTTTAGCAAAAAGCCACGATGGCGAGAAGTCATCGTGGCTTAAATTATTTTATCAATTGTGAATACGATTAATGATGATCGTGATTCATCTTTTTCATGCCGCTCATTACTTTCTTAACCGGCGCATCGAAGGTCTGCGTTTCACCATTGGCGAAAGTCAGTGTCATCTCGATTTGCTCACCTTCTTTTAGGCTGCTTGCTAGGTCGAACAACATGATGTGTAGGCTACCTGGTTTAAGTACCGCTTCACCGTTCGTAGGAATGGTGATCTCTTGAACTTGGCGCATTTTCATAACATCGCCATCCATGATTACATCATGAAGTTCTACTTTACCTGCTGCAGGTGTTGTTGCAGAAACAATAGCGCGATCTTTATCGCTGTGGTTCATCAGAGTCGTGAACACCGCGCTGTTCACTGCTGAAGGCGGGGTTGCACGAGCATACGCGTCATGAACCATAATATCGCTACTAGCCTGAGCAAAAGGGGTGAGCAATAAGCCTGCTAGAGCAAGTGCTTTTAACTTCATGTTGTTGTCCTTAATTTTTATGTTTTGGTCTGGGACCTGACTTTATGTTTGAACTTTATTGGTTAAGTTCTTTGTTTTTACGTTTTACTGCGTCAGCTTGTTGATAGCCTCAACAATTGATGCTGGCGTTAACGTATGCGGTACTTTGGTAATCAAAGTACCGTCGGGCTTTAAAAAATAAAAATATGAGCTGTGGTCTAGGGTGTATTCCAACTCTGAACCTTCAAGCTTGGTCTTTCTGAAAATAACGCCGTAGTTATGAGCCAGAGTAGTGGTGACATCCAATGGACCACTTAGTCCTTCCATTATCGGGTGGAAATATTGCGCGTATTCGTACGAGGCTTCAGCGGCATCACGTTCAGGATCGAGAGAAACAAACATTGGGCGAATCTTGGCTTTTGCTTCATCAGAAACTTGGTTAAGTGCTCCGGCCAACATAGCCAAAGAAGTAGGGCATACATCCGGGCAACGTGTGAAACCGAAGTAAACGATACGAATTCTGTCATCGGTTTGGTCAAAGATTTCCGTTGGTTGGTTGTCTTTGCCGAAAAGAGTCGTTGCGGAGAACTCTTGTTTTGCAGCGTGTTGTTCTTGAACTTCGTTTTGCCCATCAAGATAGCTTTTGACACCAAAGCCAAGTACAAAAGCGACAACCAATGCTAACGACCAATTTCTACTCATCTTGCCATCCTTATTGCAGGTTTTACGGTTTCAACACCATCGGTGAGATCACCAAGCCAAGTCATGTGATCCATGGTACACACGGGTAAAATGACATCACCTTCATAGATGTTGTTACCAGTATTTTTTAATTGGAAACGTGCTGAGCCCATTTCCATCTCTAAACCGGTCAGCGATAGCATCAAGGTTTCAGAGGCCGCGCCTTCCCACACCACTTTGATTTTTGTTGGGACTAGAGGTTGAGCTGTTTCATGCTCAAGGGTCATAGCAACGCTGTCTTGCTCACACCATGTTGTTGAAAGCATGCAGTAGTCATCTAAGTTGACGTCAGGAGAGTGGCTCTCTACTACCGATTTAAATTGCTCGACTGCCTGTGGTCCATAAAAGCCAGCGACCAGCGCAATACCGAGCGCAGCAACCTTTAATGCTGGGTGCATGTCGTGTTCTCATTTGATTTTATAAGAACGGCGATGGTATCACACCACTCAATACGTGCTTGTATCAAAAAGCAATTTTGTGCGTATGGTAGAACTAAAAAAGCGAAGCCATTGGCTTCGCTTTTGTCTGTTTAATAGATATGTGAGCTTAGTATTTCTAAGTTCTATCCATTCTGAACATGTTCCAGAAATACGTTGAATGATTAGTCAGCGTTACGCTCTGCGAACTTCTCCAGGCCTAAAACCAATGCAATCGCAGCAAACATCATCACAATCGCCATGACCAACTGAGAAGGCTGAGAGGTTACCGCTTCAAAATCAAACGGTGATAGGTTTTCTTGAATCAGAGAAACTTGTTCACCTTTTGAGTTTGTGCGCCAGCTGATGGTCTCTTTCCAAGGCCAGATCTTAGGCAGCGTACCGATCATCAAACCGGTTAAGAATACCAATGTGAAGTCGCGGAATGAACGCAATAGCCAAGACAGTACATGTGAGAAAGTCAGCAGTCCGATCACACAGCCCGCAAGGAATAGCGCAAGTACATCGACTTGAAATGATTTAACGGCGCCAAGCACGGGGCCATACATGCCAATCAGGAGCAGAATAAAGCTGCCTGAAATACCGGGTAAAATCATCGCGCAGATAGCAATCGCACCCGCAATCAATACGTTGATGCTGGTTGGTTCCATTTGCAGCGGTTTAAGCACGGTAATGCTATAAGCGAAAGCAACGCCAAGCAGCAAAAACACGAAGCGAATCATATCGCGTTTCTCTACTTGCTTAAGAATATGGAAAACCGAGACCAAGATCAGGCCGAAGAAGAAAGACCACAGTGGAACAGGGTGGGTGACTAATAACCAAGAAATCAATTTTGCGAATGTCGCAATGCTCGTGAATACGCCCGCGAACAGTGAAATTAGGAAGAAACCATTGATGTGATTAAACGCGGCTTTGAAGCCTTCGAGTTTCCATAAGCCAAGTACGCTAGGGTTAATTCTGCGAATGCTTTCTAGCAGCGTATCGTAGATACCAGTGATGAATGCGATGGTTCCGCCCGACACGCCAGGTACAACGTCTGCTGCGCCCATTGCCATGCCTTTGAAAAAAGTACTTAAGTAGTTCATTGCTTCATAGAGTTGAGGATGATTTTGTGCAGTATACAAACTTTAGTGTAAAAAAAGTATGAATATGCTTTTGGGGAAGGGCTTTTATTACTCTATTAATTGTAAGGCAATAAGTTGAAGTGAATATTTGCCTAACATTTAGATAACAACCACTTAGTGATTTGTCATTAAGAGCAGGTATGAAACTGATCCCTTATCGATATTGCATCTTGGTTGCAATATGCAAGTGCACTTTGCAATTCGCATGACAAATTCATGGTTTTTATGCGATGCAGGGCTTATAAAACGTCGAATAAAAGTTGGCACGCTAACTGCATTATATACATTGACCCTTCTTAAGCCGAGGGTCACCTAGCCAACTGACGTTGTTAGTGAACTTATGATTTGTTCACAAATATATAGAGCCAATCGCGATTATTGCGGTTGGCTATTTTTTTGCCTGTCGTTTGGTGATCGTCTTTTTACTTTTCCCATTCCTACATTTTTAGGTTCTAAACTTCAGATGAAAAAAAAGCCAGCCACCATCGGTGACTAGCTTATGTTTTCTCGAATCAATCTCGAATCAATCTCGAATCCGTTTTAGTACCCCATCAACTGCAGCAAGTTTTCCGCTGTGCTGATTGCTTCTTTACGGTTAGCAATATTGAGTTTTTGGTAAAGGTTACGGATGTGAGTCTTGATCGTGGTACCCGCTACATCGAGTTCTTGAGCGATCTGCTCATTACTGAATCCTGAATAGATCAGACCAAGCACTTGCCATTCACGCTGAGTGAGTGGGCTAGTGCGCACCAGCTCAGGGATATTCGGGTGATTAACCAAGTTCTCAACAAAGTCTTCATCGAAATGCACCGAACGACTGCGTTGGGTCGTGGAGATATCCTTCATGATTTGTTGCGCGCGGTGACGTTCTAAATCACCTAAGCCAGGCTTGTTGCTCAACTTATCCAAGATATGCCCGATAGTCCCACCGTCGACTAAGAAGTTACCGACCATACCGGTTTGGTTAGTCATATGAAGCGCTTCTTCAAGCAGTACTCGTGCGCTGTCTTCATCGTTAATTTGTGTACGTAACACGGCTTCAACGATCAAGTTGCGGTTGGTGTCTGTAATCAGGTGCGAACGCTGGGCTTCACTCTTAAGGAAAGTTAGCGCTTCTTCTGCGTCTTCATACTGCTCAAGGATGATGTGAGCACGAACGATGTTTCGCCACTGAAGTTGGCAGAAGTGGTTACTTGCCGATTCAGGTCGAACAGCCACACTCAGCCAATCACGGATAGCTTCTTTATCGCCTTTTACTTGCCAGAACAGAATCAAAGAAAGAGAAGCATTTGCCGTCCAATCTACGTGGTAAGTCGATTGACGCAATAGGTGCTGAATCTGGTCGATAAATTTCGACGCTTTATCAATCTCACCACGGCTCAATGA
>NZ_JBGOOD010000086.1:0-13574 GCF_041439475.1 Vibrio sp. 1S139 | reverse complement strand
ATTAGTCAAATATGGCGTCGTTGAACCTCAAGCTGATTTGATCAACAACGCCGTTTGTAACAGCCAATTTGATGGTCCTTTTTCTTCCAGAATTCCGCTTTCATTATAGCTAATGATAAATTTGCCAGTTTTAGATGTTTCGATCGAATACCCTAGGTTATTGCTTGAAATTGAAATATTATGATTATCAATACCAAATTTACAAGGTTTTGAAACTATACAGTTTACTGTTTCGTTATTATCGTATGTTACTGTTCTCCAAGTAAATGCAGCTATTAAAATAACCAACATGACGATAATTTGAACAAGCCTGCCTTTTGTTAGCTTTTGTGCCGCCATTATAATCTTTACTCCTTGTTACAAAGTTCAAAGTTTTTAAATAAAAATCCAATTCCAGACCAAGCGTAAGGTTACTACTCTGTCATTGATTTGTTAATTCAAGTATAGTGTCGCGTTGAAAATGCCACTTTTTTTTAAAATCAGCAAGTGGAAATAAAGCCCTGAATAGGCTGAATTTCCTTTTCTAATTTGGGTGGCATTACGACGTGAGTCGTGTTGGAAGTAAAGTGTAGTAAATAAGAAATTGGAAGCATGCAAATGAGCCAAGAAAAGCAGCTTGAACAAAACTACAACTATACGGTCGTCCGTCAATTTACCCTAGTTACAATTTTGTGGGGTATTGTCGGTATGGGCGTTGGTGTTTTGATTGCCGCTCAATTAGTTTGGCCACAGCTAAACTTTGATACGCCGTGGTTGACGTACAGTCGTTTACGTCCCCTGCATACTAATGCGGTTATTTTTGCGTTCGGTACAAGTGCGCTGTTTGCAACATCATATTATGTTGTACAACGTACCTGTCAGACGCGTCTCTTTGGTGGCCCTCTCGTAGCCTTTACCTTTTGGGGTTGGCAAGCGATTATCCTGTCCGCTGCAATTACTTTACCGTTAGGTTTAACCTCTGGTAAAGAATACGCAGAACTTGAATGGCCAATCGATATTGCTATTACTCTTGTGTGGGTAGCTTATGCGGTCGTGTTCTTCGGAACCATGATTAAACGTAAGACATCGCACATTTACGTAGCAAACTGGTTCTTCGGAGCCTTCATTATCACGGTTGCCGTGTTGCACATCGTTAACAGCCTAGCTGTTCCTGTCTCTGCGTTTAAATCGTACTCGATTTATTCCGGAGCGATCGATGCAATGGTGCAATGGTGGTACGGACACAATGCGGTAGGCTTCCTATTGACAGCTGGTTTCCTAGGCATGATGTACTACTTCGTTCCTAAACAAGCTGGTCGCCCTGTTTACTCTTACCGTTTGTCGATTGTTCACTTCTGGGCTCTCGTGTCTCTGTATATCTGGGCTGGTCCTCACCACCTACACTACACTGCACTTCCTGACTGGACTCAATCTCTAGGTATGGTTATGTCTTTGGTTCTGTTTGCTCCATCTTGGGGTGGCATGATCAACGGTATTATGACTCTATCTGGTGCGTGGCATAAGCTTCGCTACGACCCAATCCTACGTTTCCTAATCGTTTCTCTATCATTCTACGGCATGTCGACTTTCGAAGGCCCAATGATGGCAATCAAAACGGTTAACGCACTATCTCACTACACGGACTGGACTATCGGTCACGTTCACTCTGGTGCGTTAGGTTGGGTTGCAATGGTTTCTATCGGTTCGGTTTACCACTTAGTTCCTAAACTATTTGGTCAAGAGCGGATGTACTCTGTATCCCTAATCAATGTTCACTTCTGGTTAGCAACGATTGGTACGGTTTTCTACATTGTAGCAATGTGGATCTCTGGCGTGATGCAAGGTCTGATGTGGCGTGCAGTTAACTCTGACGGTACATTAACTTACAGCTTCGTTGAATCTGTAGAAGCGTCTTACCCGTTCTACTTTGTACGTTTCTTAGGTGGTTTCATCTTCCTATCTGGTATGTTCTTAATGGCATACAACACGTACAAAACTGTTTCTGCACCTAAAGATAGCCTTAAAGCTATCCCTCAACCGGCTTAAGGAGATTTAGAATGAGCTCAAATTCAAATAATCGCCATGAGTTGGTAGAGAAGAATGTTGGCCTACTAGCGATTCTTATCGTTATTGCTATCAGTTTTGGTGCTTTAGTAGAAATTACCCCACTTATTTTCCAAAAGCAGACTACTGAACCTGTAGAAAATCTACGTGTTTACTCTGCTCTGGAAATGGAAGGTCGTGATATCTACATTCGCGAAGGTTGTAACGTATGTCACAGCCAAATGATTCGTCCTTTCCGCTCTGAAACTGAACGTTACGGTCACTACTCTGTAGCTGGCGAAAGCGTTTGGGAACACCCATTCCTATGGGGTTCTAAGCGTACTGGTCCTGATTTAGCGCGTGTTGGTGATCGTTACTCTGATGAGTGGCACCGCGTTCACCTTATCGACCCTCGCGAACTTGTTCCTGAATCAAACATGCCTGGTTTCCCATGGCTTGCTGAGAATGTACTTGATGGCAAATTGACTAAACAGAAGCTTGAAATCTTCCGTAATCAATTTGGTGTTCCTTACACAGACGAACAAATTGCTAACGCTAAACAAGATGTTGAAGGAAAAACAGAGATGGATGCAATCATCGCTTACCTTCAATCGCTTGGCCACGCAATGAAATAAGGAATAATTATGGACATTATTACATTTCAAAGTGTTTGGACTGTTACTGTTTTTGCTTGTTTCATCGGCATCGTTTGGTGGGCTTTCGGTAAAAATCGTAAGTCGCGCTTCGACGAAGATGCAAACCTAGTGTTCGCTGATGAAGCACCTGCGAAAGATAAAAATCAAGGAGTGACGAAGTAATGAGTACATTCTGGAGTATTTGGGTAACAGTAATCACAATCGGTACATTGATTGGCTGTGCAGCCTTACTTCGTTGGTGTTCCAACGATAAAACAGGTGTAGAAGAAGGTCAGGATATGGGCCATGAATACGATGGTATTCGTGAGCTTAATAACCCGCTACCTAAATGGTGGACATACCTTTTCGTTAGCACAATTGTGTTTGCAGCTGTTTATCTAGCTCTATACCCAGGCCTTGGCAACTTTAAAGGTCTACTAGGTTGGACGAGTTCAAACCAAACAGTTCGTAGCGTAGAAGAGTCTCGCTCTGCAATCGCTGCTGCGCAAGCAAACAAACAGTTAGACGCATACGCGAAAGAACTTGATGATGCTGACACCTACTTTGGTGAAGCTTTCAGAAAGCTAGCTCACGACGAAAACGGTCTACGTTCTGTCCCTGACATTGCATCAGATGCCGATGCAATCAAAGTGGGCCAACGTTTGTTCCTACAAAACTGTTCTCAGTGTCACGGCTCTGATGCACGTGGTCAGAAAGGTTTCCCGAACCTAACTGATGACGCATGGCTATATGGTGGTGAACCACAAGCTATCGTTACTACCATCATGCATGGTCGTGTCGGTCAAATGCCAGGTTGGAAAGACGCTCTTGGCGAAGAAGGCGTAAAAGAAGTAGTTAGCTACACGCTTAGCCTTTCTGGTCGTAGCGTAAACGCACGTGAAGCAGAGGCTGGTAAAGCGCGCTTTGTAGTGTGTGCAGCCTGTCACGGTACTGATGGTAAGGGTAACCCTGCTGTTGGCGCACCTGACTTGACTGACCGCGACTGGCTATTTGGCGATTCTCGCGCTGATGTGACGGAAACAGTCATGTACGGACGTTCTGGTGTAATGCCGGCTTGGAAGGACATCCTTGGTGAGGATAAGGTTCAGCTCGTCTCTGCCTACGTCTGGAGCCTCAGCAACTCAGATAAAGAGTAACATAATAATAACAGCCCCTTCTTAAGGGGCTGTCTTTCTTTTACAGTTATAACCTTAAGTGTTTGTAAAAATTAGTTTTATTTCATTGTATATATTGAGAATAATAATATGGAACAACCTTGGTATAAGCAGTTTTGGCCGTGGTTTTTGATCTTCCTAACCGTTGGCGTTTCTATGCTAACATTGGTTCGAGTCGCGATACTTACCAACCATTCAGTTAACGTTGTCACTGAAGATTACTATAAAAAAGGTAAAGGTATTAATGTCGACATTTCGAAAGTAAATGTTGCTAAAGAGCTTGGCTTATCAGCTTCAGTTAGCGAGAAAGGTAACTCAGTTATCATTACTCTCGACAAAGGCAAGCTAGACCACTTCCCTGCTATTAGCGCAATGTTCGTACACCGAACGCTGCCTGACCGTGATTTTACTCAGCTACTGACCGCTGATGCGAGAGGCAACTACACGTTGACTCTGGACCATGAAATGCAAGGTCCATGGTTTATCGAGCTTTCTCCGCATGATTCTGAATGGTTAGTGCAAGGTCGCATGAACTTCCCTATTGATACTCCTACTCAACTAACGAACTAAATCTTATGTGTGAATCCTGTTATCACTGCGGTGAAGATGTACCAGCGGAAACGGATTTTAAAGTAGAAATCTTAGGATCGGTGCGACCTATGTGTTGTCCGGGTTGCGAAACCGTAGCCCAGACAATCGTTGATAGCGGCCTGGTCTCTTACTACCAATATCGTACCGCTCCAGCTGAAAAAGCGGATCTCGTGCCAGAGCAACTTCTGGCACTCAGTCATTACGACAACGAAGATGTTCAATTGGAGTTCGTCCGTAACTCTGAAAACACCTCTGAAGTGACATTGTCACTAGAAGGTGTCTCTTGTGCTGCTTGTGCTTGGCTTATTGAAAAGCAAGTCTCTTCAAAGTTAGGGGTTGTTAGTATTCGTGTTAATACCACGACTAACCGCGCCCTGCTCAGTTGGGACAACACTCAGACGAAACTGAGCGAGCTGTTGTCTGCAATCCATACCTTAGGCTACAAAGCCGCACCTTTTGAGGCTGATCAACAAGAAGCCGCCTATCATCGATCGATGAAGAATTATCTCTATCGTCTTGGCATTGCTGGTTTAGCAACCATGCAGGTCATGATGCTGGCTGTTGCGCTTTATCTTGAAGTCTTTGGTAACCTTGAGCCCGAATTCAAAAGCTACTTCCGTTGGGTGAGCTTAATCTTTGCAACACCGGTTCTGCTCTACTCTGCATTGCCTTTCTATATCAACGCGTGGCGTAGCCTCAAAGGTCGAACATTGGGTATGGATGTACCTGTGTCGATCGCTCTTTTGTTTGCCTACGTTGCAAGTTTGGTCGCAACGTTGACAGAGAAAGGTGAAGTATTCTTCGAATCTATCTCGATGTTTACCTTCTTCCTACTGCTTGGTCGTTTCCTTGAAATGCGCGCTCGTCGTAAAGCCGCCGCTGCTAGTGGTAACCTGCTTAAGCTCGTTCCTGCTATGGCAACAACGTTAGATGGCGAACAAGTTCCAGTCAAAACCTTAAAAGTTGGCGACCAAATTCGCGTTCTACCGGGTGAGCACATTCCTGCCGATGGCAAAGTATTGTCTGGCAGAGTTCATATCGATGAATCGATGCTGACTGGCGAATCTATCCATGTGGTCAAAAACGAAGGCGATACTGTCTACGCTGGTACATTGAATGGTGATGAGTCGTTTGAACTGGAAGTGATGACATCAAAAGCGGATTCGGTGATTTCCAACATCGTTCGCCTGCAAGACGAAGCGCAACTGTCTAAACCTCGCATTGCAGAAATTGCTGATGTTGTGGCTCGATACTTTGTTGCGGTTATCTTAATCATCTCATTCGGCACTTGGTTTTACTGGCACCAAACACGACCAGAAGACGCTTTCTGGATCATGCTTTCGGTATTGGTCGCAACGTGTCCTTGTGCTCTGTCACTTGCAACACCGACGGCGATTACCTGTTCCACTTCTCGCATGGGTAACTTCGGTATTTTGCTGCGCAAAGGCCACGTATTCGAAACCTTGTGCAAAGTAAATCACTTGATCATCGATAAAACAGGCACATTGACTGAGGGTGATATTCGTATCAGCCAAGTTGAAACCTTCGCTGAACTTGATAAAGACACTTGTCTCAAAGTAGCGGCGAGCCTGGAACAACACGCTAACCACCCTATCGCTAAAGCGTTCAAGTCTCATATTTCAGATGATATCGAAGTAGAGTCTGTCAATAACGTAATTGGTTCAGGTATTACTGGTGAGTGGAATGGTCAAGAAGTAGCAATCGGTAGTAGTGAATTCATTCTAGGTGAAGCTCAACCATCGGAAAGCAACGGCATTTACTTGTCGATGGCGGGTCGTCATATCGCTACATTTACTTATGAAGATCCAATCCGTAAAGAAAGCATCGAGTTTATTAAGCAATTTAAAGAAGCGGGCATCAAAACAACTCTGCTTACTGGCGATTCTTTGATTAACGCGAAGCCTGTTGCTGAAGAGATCGGTATTACTGATATTGTTGCTAACGCGAAACCTGAAGATAAACTTGCTTACCTGAATTCTCGAGATGCAAGTGACATCACAATGATGGTTGGCGATGGTATTAACGATGCCCCTATTCTTGCGGGTGCTCACCTTTCAGTTGCTATGGGCGGCGGTACCGATGTGGCGAAAGCCTCTGCAGATATGGTGTTATTGGGTGATAAGCTCGATAGATTACTTAAGTCGCGTACTTTGGCATTAAAAACGCGTAAGATAATCCGTGAAAACCTAGCTTGGTCATTAGGATATAACTTACTTATCCTTCCATTGGCTGTCGCGGGTTTGGTTGCTCCATACATTGCCGTTGTGGGCATGTCTGCCAGCTCTATTATTGTTGTGTCTAACTCGTTAAGGCTTTTAAAAGAGCAAGGTAAATAATGGAAAGTTTATACATTCTGATCCCCATTGCGATTGTACTGGTGTGCATCGCTGTTGGTATTTTTCTATGGGCGGTGAAGAGCGAACAGTTTGAAGACCTAGAACGTCAAGGTCACAACATTCTGTTTGATGAAGACGAAAAGGCTCACAACCATTCTGATAGCAAACCTGTCAAGAATGAGAAAGCTAACAGCGAAAGCCAAACTAACGTAGACAAAAAGAACGATGACGCCTGATTGGATCGGAGCCTTTGTTGTTGGATTGATCGGCGCAGGCCATTGCATGGGAATGTGTGGTGGTATTGCGTCGCTTCTTTCGATTGGCAACAGTAAACCTTCCCCTGTTATTCCCCTACTTTATAATCTAGGACGCTTGCTAAGTTATGCCGTGATCGGCGGTGTGATTGGCGGTGCGATCTCTACAATAGGTCAGCTAAGCGATTTTAACGCTCTGCTGGGTTGGCTGCGATTATTTGCTGCTGGTTTCATGATCGTCTTAGGTTTGTATATCGGTAAATGGTGGTTCGGTTTGTTGTTCTTTGAAAAAGTCGGACAGAAGCTATGGCGCTATATCTCACCTTTAGGTAAATCATTTCTACCCTTGAAGCACCCTAGCCACGCTTTGCCTTTTGGCTTTATTTGGGGTTGGCTACCATGTGGCTTAGTTTACTCAATGCTCACGTGGGCGGCGGTATCAGGAAGTTGGTACAACGGTGCAGGTATCATGCTTGCTTTCGGTTTAGGTACGCTTCCAGCAATGCTCACAGTAGGTATGGGCGCTAATTTCCTCAAAAAAATGCAACAAGCTGACTTATTTCGCCAATTAGGCGCAATTTTAATCCTCCTTTATGGTTTCTATACCGGATATATGGCATTGCAGCTCATTATTTATACCGTATAGGCAATCTTTAAATCCGGTTTTTTTACTACCCAATTGGATAAAGGAATGCTAAAATATTGACGTATATCAAATAGTGAAAGATTGTTATGATTTCTGAAAAGCCTGTGACGAAACGTGTTCAGTCTGGTGGCTGTGCGATCCATTGCCAGGATTGTAGTATTAGCCAGCTCTGTATTCCGTTTACTTTGAATGAATCTGAACTCGATCAACTTGATCAGATCATTGAGAGAAAAAAGCCTATTCAAAAAGGCCAAGAGTTATTTAAAGCCGGTGACGAGCTTAAATCTCTATATGCTATTCGCTCTGGAACGATCAAGAGCTACACGATTACTGAGCAAGGTGATGAGCAGATTACTGCGTTCCACCTAGCGGGCGATCTTGTTGGCTTCGATGCGATTACTGGTGACCAACACCCTAGTTTCGCACAAGCGCTAGAAACTTCTATGGTATGTGAAATCCCATATGAGATTCTTGATGACCTATCAGGAAAAATGCCTAAATTGCGTCAGCAAATTATGCGCCTGATGAGTAATGAGATTAAAGGTGACCAAGAAATGATTCTGCTTCTTTCTAAGAAGAACGCGGAAGAGCGCCTTGCTGCATTCCTTTACAACCTTTCTACTCGCTTTTCTCAACGTGGCTTCAGCCCGCGTGAGTTCCGCCTAACGATGACTCGTGGCGATATTGGTAACTACCTTGGTTTGACTGTTGAAACAATTAGCCGTCTTCTAGGCCGTTTCCAAAAAGTAGACATCTTGAGCGTTAAAGGCAAATATATCACTATCGAAGATCACGATGCGTTGATGGAACTTGCTGGCGTTTCAAAAGAATAGTCTAGATATCAATGATGTAGTTCAATAATGAGCTACATCATGTTTCTCTCTTAAAACCTCTTATATTTCTCTTAATCTCTCCATAACTACGCTACATTATTTATATGTTCGGTCTGAAAAGTAGGCTTAGTTATGAGTATCTATAACAAAATTTTAGTTGTCGCAGACATTAATCACGATGAGCAACCTGCTCTAGTTCGTGCTATCCAACTTGCTAAGAAAAGCACCTCAACAAGCCACATCACTTTCTTTTTGTCGATATACGACTTCTCGTATGAAATGACATCTATGCTCTCTATCGATGAAAGAGACGCAATGCGCAAAGGCGTAATTCATCAACGCGAAATTTGGATGAATAAAGTCGCAGAACCTTACCTAGATGATTCTATTGAATTTAATGTACAAGTGGTTTGGCACAACCGCCCATACGAAGCGATCATTGCCGAGGTTTACAGTGGTGAGCACGACATCTTAATCAAAGGCACGCGTAAGCACGATACCTTGGAATCTGTCATCTTTACTCCAACCGATTGGCATTTATTGAGAAAGTGCCCTAGCCCAGTGCTATTGGTTAAAAACGATTTCTGGCCAGATCACGCGAAGATTTTTGCTTCAGTTCATGTAGGTTCTGAAACAGAAGCTCATTTAGAGCTTAACGATACGATGGTCGACAGATTGCTAGAGATCACCGGTCGTTTGAATGCGGAACCGTTCTTGGTGAATGCCTACCCTGTGACACCTGCGAATATTACCATTGAACTGCCAGAGTTTGATCCAACGTCTTATACCGATGCGGTTCGTGGCCATCACTTAACGGCAATGAAAGCATTGCGCCAGAAGCACGGTATGTGTGAAGAACAAACTGTGGTTGAACAAGGCTTGCCAGAAGATGTTATTCCTCGCGTCGCTTCTGAAAATAACGCTGCGATGGTGATTCTGGGTACAACGGGTCGTACTGGCTTGTCTGCCGTGTTTATTGGTAATACCGCGGAACATGTTATCGATAAGATTAACTGTGATGTGTTGGCTCTTAAACCGTCTGGTTACGTCAGCCCACTAGACCCTAACCTTTCGAAAGGTTAGGTCAGGGATAGTTTAACTTATAAAAAAACGCCTCAAGCATTGCTTGAGGCGTTTTTGTTTGTCTGTTGTAGGCGCATCTATTGCTCTACAACGATTATTCTTATTATACGTTCGTTACGTCGATGAACATTGACTCATCAATGTTTGAAGATGAAATTTCAGCTTCTTCGAATTCGTACGCTTTGCGGTCTTCACTACGGTCTAGTGGAAGGTTAACGAAGTCAAACAGCTCGCGGTCAGCCAGTTGGCTTGGGCTTACGTTTTGGATTGACTTGAAGATCTTCTCAACACGACCAGGCGTTTTCTTATCCCAATCAATTAGCATCGCTTTAATGTTCTGACGCTGTAGATTCTCTTGAGAGCCACATAGGTTACAAGGAATGATTGGGAACTCTTTATGTTCTGCGTATTTGATTAGGTCCGTTTCACGACAGTAAGTCAGTGGACGAATAACAACGTTACGACCATCATCTGAACGAAGCTTTGGTGGCATAGCCTTTAGGCGCGCACCGTGGAACATGTTTAGGAACATGGTCTCAACGATGTCGTCTAGGTGGTGACCCAGAGCGATCTTAGTTGCACCAATCTTCTCTGCGAATGAGTACAAAGTACCACGACGAAGACGAGAACATAGGCCACACGTTGTTTTGCCTTCTGGCACTTTCTCTTTAACCACTGAATACGTATCTTTATCTACGATGTAGTAAGGAATGTTCAGCGTTTCAAAATACTCAGGAAGAATGTGTTCAGGGAACCCAGGTTGTTTTTGATCTAGGTTTACTGCAACAACATCAAATTTGATCGGTGCTGCTTCACGTAAACGTAGCAAAATGTCTAGCATCGCAAATGAATCTTTACCGCCACTAATACATGCCATTACTACGTCATTCTCTTCGATCATGTTGTAGTCGATGATGGCATTTCCAACATTTCTTCTCAGACGTTTCTGAAGTTTGTTGAATTCAAGTGTTTCTTTTCTATTATCGTTTTGGTTCATTGCGACTCTCACACCGTCGTATTACCGACTGTAGATTGCTAGTGGGACTGTTTTAGGGCGTGGATTATACGGATTTTTATTTGATGTTGAAATAGTAACGGTAGGATAAACAAGCTGAGTAATAGAAAGATTCTGCTTTTATTATTCGATAAGCTCTCTAAACGGCAGAGAAACGCGGCTTCACAAGCTCTCGGTTGGTATCATAGATAAAGAAAAGCAGCCTGATCTTATTCGATGAGGCTGCTTTAAGATATGTCGCAAAAACTTAGGGGGATGATTTCGCTAAGTTTTTACTTCACTAACAATGATTCTGTTAAAAATTATTGCGCGGGAATGTACGGCAATACGCGAACTGTTGGTTCTGGCAACGTGATGCTGTCACTTCCATTCAGTTCTTCTAAGGTGAATTTCGCACGTCCTTCTTTGATTGGTAGTTGCTTGCCATTTGAAAGCTCGATGTTGCCTTCCAGCTTATTAGCGAACTCTAGCGTTAACCCTTGGATATCTGGCGTGAACCAACCAGAGAACATACCGCTGACGTCTTCAAGCATCGCCTGCATCTGTGGCAATAGGTTTTCTATCTGTGCAACTTCTACTGTGCCAGCTAAAGGCTCTTGAGTCATCACCACAAAAGAATACGCACATTCCTGTTCTTGAGTTTTTACAAAGATAAGAGGGTTTGCTGAGCGTAGGTTTTGATCTACCGGTAGAAGCAGTTCATTGGCCGGAGAGACTTTTAGCTCTTCGTAGTGCTCTTCTTTTTCCATCCAAGCTTTGCTGATGTGACAGGTTTGCTGAGCTTGTTGATCAACAAAGAAGACCGCAACTTTGACATCATCATGCCCTTCTTTGGTGTTGTTTTTCAGCTGAGTATAAAGCTTAGAATACGTGAACATGTATTCTTGCGCTGAAGCAGGAAGAGAAACCCCAAGGCTTAATGAGGCTAATAAAGCGAGTGCTGTCTTTTTCATTATTATAATCTTGTCGAAGTTGAGCGTTTATAAATAGAAAGAGCAGCCAATGAGCTGCTCTTTTTGTGATATTACTGGTATAAGCCGACTATCGAAGGCAACCAAGTTGGTATCAAAATGAGTTACTTTTTCCAGTATACCTCGTTGTGACGGATCATAGCTTGTAAATCAGTCACATAGTCGGAACCTCGCTCAGAATATTTTAACAAGCCATTGGTGAGCTCTGTCGCCGTTGCGGTTGTTAAAAGATCATCACCTTGCGCATCAAGTTTTGCACGAATCACTCTTAGATCGGCGTAAGCACGATTACGATTAAGGTTCATGAAATACCGATGTACGGATTCTTGGCTTGAAGAGAATGTGGCGACTTCATGCGAGCTACCTTCGTTACGTTGTAGCGGAACAAGGCCACAACCTTTGGTGTAACACCAGTGTCCGAAATAGTTGTTCGCTTTGGTGGCGAAACGCGACGTTCCCCAAGCTGACTCATTCGCTGCTTGTGTCAGTACGAGCGCTTCTGGCAGTACATTGACGCGATTAAGCATCTCTGTCAGCCATGCCTGATCTAAACCTTCACTAGGCACAGGTAAGCTGTATAACTTCCCTAACCTTTTCGCATAAGATGCGTCTTCAGAATCAATTTTGTTTAAACCAGACTCAGAGAGCTTAGTTAAAAACGCGCGCTCTTTGGTGATACGTTTGTTTTCAATATTGATGCTTGGACGTAGGAACGAAAAAAATGTGTCCTTTTTCTCGTTCACATCTTCGATGGCCGCAAAGTTTGGTGTGCTCGAAGAAACCGTCAAGTCACCAAATTGGTCAGTGGAATTGGCGCTCTGCTCTGTCGTACGTCGACGCTCCTCTTCTTGGTAAATATAAGGACCAATTAGTGAAATAGAGCCAACAAGAGCCAGTGCCGTCACTTTAAGCGCAAGTGATTTGCTTGCGCTTGTCTGTGTTTCTTTATGCATCGAACACCTGTGGGTTTTTGTTATTGTCGTCGTTATTGCTGTCGTTGTTATCGTCATCACTCTTTGGACGATCTGAAGCAATCAGTTTCAACTTGATGCCAAACATTTCACGGTAAAGGATACCTTTCACGTGGAAGAAGAATGGAAGAACGAAGATTAAGCCAATGCCGTACATCATTGCCGCGACGATGAACATCAGCATTACTAATAGGTAGATAGAAGCAACGGTGAAGATTTTTTTGTTGACAGCACGCAGAGAAAGCAGCAGCGATTGCATTGGCGGCACTTTCTTATCACAAATCAGCAGAATCGAATGGCTGAACGCTAGTGAGAAGTAGATAGACAAGAACGGCAGAATCATACCTGCGATGCCTTGAAGCATTAGGCTAAACAAAGTCACTAGAATAACCGGAACCGTAAACTGCAAACCTTTACCGATGTGGCGTACTTTGGTTTGTAGGCCAGCGGCGTGACTCATTGCCATTAAACAGATACCCGCATAGATAGGCGCACTGATCACTTCATAGCTAAAGTTCGCGATAAAAATCGATTCAACGATTTGTGGCGTAAACGACTCTGGGTCGATAACTGCATCTAAGATAACCGCGGGATCACCAAGCTGTAGTTTTAGTGCGATATAAAAGATAGCGAGCTGCACAAACATCAAAGCAATAATCGCTGGGGAAAACGAAAGAAAGTGACTTATCGTATGTTTCCAAGCTTCTTGGAATACAGCCGTTGCTTTGAGCTCATAATCGCCAGAAAGTGCACGGTTGATACTACCGCCCAAATTAAAATCTTTTTCGATGTCGTTGTTCATATTGATACCTAGGTGTGCCGATTAAGCGAAGCCACCTAACTTATTGATAAAAAATTACCTTCATTATACTCATATGTCGGATACAAACTAAAATATGAATCTGTAACAAGGCTTGCTTTTGCGTCTTGATGGTTAATAATTAGACACTTGTTAGGGTGTAAACCGGCGTTGTTGATCAAATCAGCTTGAAGATCAACGACACCATATGTAGCTAGCCGT
>NZ_JBGOOD010000085.1:0-13630 GCF_041439475.1 Vibrio sp. 1S139 | reverse complement strand
TCGGGCACGAGTCTTCTTTGGGTTATAAATTGAACAAAGTGTGCTCGCGCCCTGGGGTATGTATGGGAGCCTCATTCGGCGTCGGTTGCTCAGTTTAAGCGGGATGCAAAACGAGGCATGGGTTCTGATGATTATTATCAGAAAAATAAAAAGAATATCGATCGCGCCTTTGCTATGGAGGGGCGTTATCGTAAGCATAAGCCCAAACATTCCGCTAAAACGGTAAAACGAATACTTGGTCCCAATAGTGGCTTACATGTTGATATAAGAAGTTACCAACAATACGCCACAATTTATAGCCGTGCGAAAGCGCAAGGCATGAAGGTGGTGACTTATACGATTAACGGAACGGATTACCACCAAGATCAATTGGTCTCGTTAGCTAAGGCAGGTCGACCTCTGCCAGATGAGGCGATCATGGATACCAGTAAGTTCTCTATTTGTCAGCAGCTTGCTCCACAGCTTGTCGTTCAATCAAATGGCTACCAACCCACAACGTTAGCAGGCGAAACCGTTGCTGGCCTACCCAATGACGCTGATTTTCACCGACTCTATGAACAAATAGATTACCTCAAAGATGGCCATTACATCACTAACCGAGGTCTCATTAGGAGTGTGTCATATTCCAAGCCTGCTAGCGTGAAAGGTGTGAAAAAAAGAACGCAAACAACGCAGAGCGCGAAGCCAGCAGTGCTGTTTGATATTCAAGATGAAGATTTAAATTTAAGTAACGATGCGATCAGCATTTCGATGCCGACAGAAAAATGATGTTTGATGAGAACAGGGATAGACAAATTATGGAAGCGTTAAGATGAAACCAGTTCCTAGCCAGGACGTAATAACCACAAATAATAAGAAGCCGAAATGGTTGGCTGTTTTGTTGTTTTTTTGTTCACTTCTTTATCTTTTTCCTGAAGTCGCTTTCAACGCCAAGTTGGTTGAAATTGCGGGTGGAATCGATGTTAGTGATGCTCAATTACATAAAACGGAGCTATTTGGCCGAACCATCTCAGGGATCGGGGTGACTTTAATTGTTGCGGATTTTCTACTTAAAGGATGGCTGACCACGACGAAGTTTCGCGCTATTTCATCGTTGGTCGTGATTACAGCTTTGGTTTGGCCAACGGTTTTTTTGGTCAAAAGGCGGTAATAGATAAATGGTTGATTGAACCGAGTAGTGCAAAGCAGAGACAGGAGGCTTTCTTTTCCTCTGTACTGCGATCTAGTTTAGCGATGAATGCGATTAATATCGAAGGGATCCCTTATAACTCAGAGGCGAGTACCGAGTCGTCAGAAATGACTTTTCTCGCTTTGATCGGTGGGTTGGTTTACAGCAATGATGCATTCTTAAGTCATATTGATGATAAGAAAGTTCAAATTTTGGATCGTTATATTCAAAATCGAGCAAACGCCAATTTCGATGAGCACTATGCGAACTATAAAGTATTACGGAGTGAAGTTCAGCAATCGTGGCATCAATATCAAAAACATGTTGGGGCGTATAATCAGACGGTAGAGTCTCGCCATCAAAAGGCCAATCAAGCGTGGGAAGAGGTCGAGTCGACCGTCGCGACGGGGTATCGTGATTATCAACAGGCGAGTAAGGCCTATTTAACGAGAGCAGAGGCGAGAGCACAAAGAGTTGCACAACCTATTTTTGACCTATTTGATGATAAAGAACGCTGTTATAAACGCAAAGGAAGCTCAAGAGCCAATTGTATCAGCCGCATTGAAGATCGCTATGAACGCTTATTAAAAGATAACTCGATTCCCCACCAACCGATGGATTATTGGTTAGAGAAAACCTTTCGACGAACGAAAGGTGAAACATCTTGGGGGGAAGCATTCGGTTCTCTAGGCTTATCAGTTATCCAAGCCGGTATTGAGCAGGCGACAGGGCAAGCTGGAGAAGCCATTCAAGATAAAACGTATACCAATAGTGTCGCTCATTACACACCACGAATACTGGCAGTGTGGCAAAAACAGTTCTTAAAAGAGACCGGTTATCCTATGGGAATCGACTCTATGTCGGAGTTTCGCTCCCACTCTACAACAGCAAGTAAGGTTCGTACTCAAGTTCATCGAAAGGGGATCCATTTAGACTCCAATTGGCAAATAAACCAAATTAGCGTGTTTAAAAATGCAGTCAGAAACAAAGTTATGAAGGACACCAAAGCTCGTTGGCATGCCGAGGCAAAGCAGCGGGGTTACGACATTGAACCGAACTTATCTTGGAATGATTTTCAAAAAGTAGCCGAAGTTCAGCAACAAATAAAGAATCGTATGGGCGAACGTTATTACGTCGAGCCCATGATGGCGACGTGGAATAATAAGCAATTTTACCAACAGGTTATTGTTCCAAATGTGAGGCGTGAGAGAGATTATTGGCTAGGTTATATTGAGGCGTCACGCGCTCAGTTTGCTGATGATGGCCCTTATGCTGAACAAGGCAAAGCGGCATTGCGTTCTATCATTGTGCCGCCAATATCAATGGGACTATCGCTATTTCTCGTTGTCCTAACGGTGTTTAAGCTGCCAGGAAAATTTATCGTGTTGATGAATTACCATAAACCACGGCCAGCACCGAACTTGAAGAGCAAGGCTCTGAATATAGGCAGCTCGTTTATCGTCATATTCGTTATTCTTGTTGTGCCTGTGAATGTATTTTCATCCAAGTACACTCAAACGGACTCAACGATTGGCTTTTTCTTAGAGCAAGTCAGTGACACACTATCTCCGTCGGCTTCTTATGCCGTTCGTTGGGTGATACATACTCAACCGTTGATTCATCCACTTGGCGCTCAAATAGACAAAAGTATGCGTATTACTGATGGGTTTTCTGCCTCTTTGGAGCATTCGGTAGCGGAGTTGGATGGTGTTTTTGCTCGTTATTTAACTCAGCGTGCTGAGAGCGAACCGGTGAGTTCAGCTAAAAACAATAATGAAGCCCAAACGGAGTTTCCTATGTACATCAATTCAAATGCACAGAACCAACCGGGTTTTAAGGTTCGAATAATGAATATTAAGCCTAGGTACCAAGCCGGTATGCGATTGCCAGAGGGTAATTATGATGTTGAGGTCCGTGCCAATGGATACCAACCAAAGCGTTTATGGGTAAAGCACAGTAAAGGAAAAGCCTCTCACCGAATCGAACTTGAAAAGTTGGTTATTTAAGTCCGCGTCATAGAAAGTGAACAGAAGAAAATGATCTGCTCCTTCCACTAAAAAGGGTTTAGCGTTACTTGGCGCGGGAGCGGCTTTGGTATCTGGTCACCCTGAACTTATCACCGCGAGTGTATCGGCAGACGGTGTTCAATTTGGTGGCATTATTGGCGCAAGTGCTCCAATAGTATTTGGCCTATGGGAAACCCTACGCAATGAGTTCAAGTAATGGCAGAGTATCAAACAATAATTGTTGCTGTTGTTAGTGCTTTGTCTAGCGGGGTAGGTGTAGGCATTACACTCAAAACTGATGTTAAGTGGCTGCGCTTGATGATGGAAAAGATGGATGAGAGATTGACTCGATTGGAAAACAAAAGCCCTCTCTAGGGAGGGCAAAAAAGATCTAAGGACTAGTCCTTTTTCTTTAGTTTCTGTAATTCGTCATGAAAAAATACAGTCGATACCAGATCGCTTAACGCTTCAACTAATTCGCTTTGGTTGTAGCAGAAACGCTCTGATTTCTTATGGGTGATGGTTATAGGATACCCACTATCTGGTTCTATCGTTTTAAACAAAGTGCCAGTTTTAAGCTCTCGGTTTTCGGTAGATAGTGATACTAGTTTATACCCCGTTTTCTTTCGGTTGCTTAGCCCTAAGTTACTCATAGACAATGTGGCAGCAGTTATTCCAGCGGCCATTGAAGCATACTTAGCACCAGGTCCACCTCCATCAGACTCGTATTCATCACCCTCATAAAAATGGACATCAAAGCCTAGAAAGTCACTTATGTTTGCAGCTAGTTCAATATATACATCAGAAACTTGTTTTTTATATTCAATTGCCTGCTTTCGGGCTTGTGCGCCTTCAAGTAACTTGTCATTGAAATTAAACATTATTTACCTCTGGTTTAGTAATTTCACAGATAACGGGTAAATGATCGTGTATGGAGCCGTTATCTAAAATATTCGTTAAGTATTGGCCGTTGTCAATAACACCAGTTTCACTTTCTTGCAGATGCCATTTCGTGCTACCTAAGAAACCACCAGATACCATAATTTGATCAAACATATGCCAATTTGATTGCGAAGCACTTACATAGTAGTGAGAACCAGAGTGGAACTTATTTTGTTTTCCTGATAGGTGGTTGTAGTTCGATTTAGAAACGAGCTTTCGCCAAAATGGATTGTAAAAAATCTCCATTGGATATTTTCTGGTTGCATCATGACATCGAAGTGCACAAAGGTTGTTCTGTATACTTACGTCATATGGATTGTCATTGAAGTCACCCATTATTATCGCTAGTTTACCATTGCTCATTTCTTCCGAAGAATCCAAATAGAGAATGTCGGCAGCTCTTAGTCGTTTGGCTTCTCCATCTCCTCTTAGCCTGCTTGGCCAATGGCAGAGGTATAGTACAAATTCATCACCATCTTTCAACTCGATTACTTTTATCTTTTGAGCTGCTTTTATGGTTCGCCCTTGTATTTTGCTAGTCAAATCTTTTAAATGACTGACATTTATCTTTTTTGAGTCGTAAATGATCGCAGTATCAAAGCGTGTACGACCAGTTTTAAAAGTAAGGTCTAAGATCTTGTATGGGGATGACAATCTTTGTGCTATCTCTTTAACATCAGAGCAGCTTACTTCGCATATAGCTAATAGTGATGCACGATGAACAGTAAATAGCGCTAAAAGTTCGGTTGTTAAATTATCAAAATCCACCATGTCAGATTTACTTGCGGCCGCAGGTGATATACCAATGTTCCACCAAGCAAATCTTAAATTGTAGAGGCGAATTAGGTCGCTATTTTGCATAATATGAAAGTACATGATGTGAAAGTCAGATGGCTTTTGATTATACATGGCAATCTTACTAATACGTCAAATGCTTAGTTGAAACTAGTTCTTTCTATGCAACTTATGTGGAAATAATTGTGTATACACCTGCCACAAGATGTTCAAGTTTCGGTGACCAGTTACTTGGGCTACTTCTTCAATTGAGTAGCCCTTTTCAAACAACCGACTCGCCCCTTCCCTTCTCAAGTCGTGGTACCTCAAATCTTCAATACCTAACTCATTTCTTACTCGCTGAAAGCCTGCACTAACACTTCGTGAGTTGTACGGGAAAATAAGCTCACTTTTGTTTGGTTGCTTTAGTGCGATCTCAAATGACTCGCCAAGCAGTGGCACAATCATGTGATTACCCTCTTTCTTCCTTGGGTCTTTTCTATCTCTAACGAGTATCGTTTTATGTTCTTGGTTCAGGTCTTCCCAACGCAGCTTGCAGACTTCGCCAATTCGCATGCAAGTGAGAATGCTAAACTCAAGAATGTCCGTAAATGGTATTCGAGTTTTGCCATTTGGCCGGAAAGACTCACGTTGTTCCAATCCAAGTTTTAAGCGTTTCAATTCTTCGGAAGTTGGTCTGCGTGTCCGCTTTTGGCTCTTTCCGATTAATCCCATATCAATAAGTACGGGAACGGCTTCATCAAATATCTGAAAGTTGGCCGCGATATTGAACACTGGCTTTGCTTTTTTCATGACAGAACGGAGATAAGCAACATCGTGATAGACCGTTGCACCGCCAGCTCCTCCACCTTTTCTGTTTTTACAGTGTTGGATTAAGTCGCTAGTTCTTAGCTTGTCGCTTTCAACCTTGGATATGTCACAGTCACGAAGAAGCTTAATTACGTATTGCTTCGTTCGTCCTGTTTTATCCCATAAATCAGGCTCTTCCATAAATTTGTCCAGAAGTACGTACAGCGGTACGGATTTCTGTCCGGATTCATCAGGGTTTTCTAGCTCAAGAACCCGCTTGTTTGCATAGGTTCTAGCGAGTTCTTTTTTCCTGAATGTTTTCGATTCCCTGTGTATAATCGCCGAATTCTTTTTGACTACAATGTCCACTGTGAAGCGTGATTCACCGCTTTTTAGTGTTCTTTTTTTAATGCTAAATGATGCCATTCGTCCTACTCCATCGATACGTACTATATGCGTACTGAAAGGGTGAGTTTGGGGCAACTCTAGCAAATTGCTGTATATATATACAGTATATAGATTTCGAGTAACACCTTATGAAACCTGACAATACTAGTAAATACGCGGCTAACCGCTTATCCGTTGCACCCATGCTCGATTGGACTGACCGCCACTGTCGTTACTTTCACCGTTTGCTTTCTCAGCAGACTCTTCTGTACACGGAAATGGTAACAACGGGCGCGATCTTACATGGTAAGGGCGACTTCCTAGAATATAACGAGCAAGAACATCCTCTTGCACTTCAACTCGGTGGTTCAAACCCGGTTGATCTTGCGGCTTGTGCCAAGCTTGCTGGTGAGCGTGGTTACGATGAAGTGAATCTTAACGTAGGTTGTCCTTCAGACCGAGTTCAGAATGGTCGATTTGGTGCATGCTTGATGGCTGAGCCCGAGTTGGTGGCAGATTGTGTTTCAGCGATGAAAGAAGTCACTGATATTCCAATTACCGTGAAAACGCGTATCGGTATCGATGATCAAGACTCTTATGAGTTCTTAACTAAATTTGTTTCGACGGTTTCTGAAAAAGGTGGCTGTGAGCAATTTACTATTCACGCGCGTAAAGCGTGGTTGAGTGGCCTTAGCCCGAAAGAGAACCGTGAGATCCCACCGCTAGATTACGATCGTGCATACCAAATCAAGAAAGATTTCTCTGATCTGGTGATTGCCGTGAATGGTGGCGTTACTACTCTTGAGCAAACTAAAGAGCACTTGCAACACCTTGATGGTGTGATGATTGGTCGTGAGGCTTACCATAGCCCATTTATTTTGGCTGAAGTTGATCAACAGATCTTTGGTTTAGACACACCAATTAAGAAGCGCTCACAGGTTGTCGAAGAGATGTACCCGTACATCGAGCGTGAACTTTCAAATGGCGCAAGCTTAGGTCACATATCTCGTCACATGCTTGGTTTGTTTCAAAGCATGCCTGGTGCAAGACAATGGCGTCGCTACATCAGTGAAAACGCACATAAGAAAGGTGCAGGTATTGAAGTGATGCAAACAGCATTGGCTAAGATCCCTAAAGAGCTAAATGTTTAAGCTCCCTCTAAGTTAAAAACTTAAGGTTAAATTCGCCACTAGAGGTTAAATTTACCACTATAAGTTTCCGAAAAGCCACGCATGAAGATGTGTGGCTTTTTATTTATCTGATAAATAAGGATTTTATAGGGTTGGCATACTTGGTATGGAAGCTGCAATGTTAGAAAGTAGGAAAGATAGGTCATTAACTCATTAGGGAGACCATTATGTTTGAATTAATATTTGTTCTTATTTTCGTTGCGACTCTACTTGTCACTGGTATTACGTTTATGACGGTATTGGCTGCAACCGGAGTGGCGTTATTAGTCATGTTGGTCTTAGGTATGATGGGCGTCGTGTTTAAGTTACTGCCTTGGTTGATCGTGATTGCAATCGGTGTGTGGTTTTTCAAAAATTTTGTACACAGTTCTAACCAGAGACGTTACTAAGGTCATCGTGCCGTCAAATCTTTACTCGTCAGCGGTTTATCGTTTTAGAATTTAAGATGTGTGGTAGAATTTTCCCCAATAATCTATGAATGTGCATACAATTAGCACTACGATATGGAATTGGAGCTATCTCAAATGAATAAAATGCCATTAATTGCTTTAGTGGGAATGCTATCTTTAAGTTCAGCAGTGTCTGCTGAAGAAGAGTTTTCTTACACGGCTAAAGTCGGTGCCGATATGTGGTGGGGAAGTACAAAGCTAAACGAAGTTAGACAAGATGACGATTCTAACTCACCTTCGTTGTATTTCGCATTTGAACATAATGCCCCGATGCTACCAAACGCTAGTTTTCGCTATACTTCTGTCGATGCGGATTCATTGGCCTTCGATAAGTACGACTACACCTTCTATTACACATTGTTAGATCACAAGTTGATGAACTTTGATGCAGGTGTGACGTTCACTCAGTACTCAAACTCTAACTACATTGAGCCTAAAACGAGTACTCAAGCAACCTTTGATGAATTTACTTGGAGCTTCTACGGTAACGCAGAGATCAACGTTCCTGACACCAACTTCGATATCATTGGTACCATGGAGTTTGGTGATAGCAGTGGTATTAAGAGCACTGACTTGATGGCGGGTGTTCAGTACCGAATCCCTGTATCAGAATCTGAAATTGCCCTGCGTGGTGGTTACCGTGTTATCGATTTAGATTCGGATGAGTTCTTTAGCTCAGAACTAGGCAAGAGCTTTGTCATGGTCGATGGTTGGTTTGCTGGTGCTGAAGTGCGCTTCTAGGCCATATAAAGCAAATTTAGAACGAATTTTAAGAACGCCACTTTATTAAGTGGCGTTTTTTTATATCTATTGATTATATCTTTCTGGAATTAGTTAGCACATTCATCACTTTCGACCATCCTTAATACAGAGAGCCAATTTGCGTCTATTCTTATAAGGTCTATGTAGTGAGGTCAAAGCAAGGGATGGAATATGACACTCAATGAATTACGAAATTTATATAGAGAAAACCTGTTAGTTGAAGCCATCATAGAGCCCTCAATTCAAGAAGGGTCTTGGGTTGTGGAGTTTCGTCATATGGGGGGTGGCTTTGTTCTGCTTACTGATGTTCATGGTGAAGAATGTCATTACGCGGATTTAGACTTGGCATCTAAGTCGGCAATGGCGGTTGGCTTTCAGCAAGTACGCATTGAAAACCAGTAAGACAATTTACGTTTCAATCGGTTTTTACTTCCAAAAAGTTATAAAACATACTTTTCTATTCTTTCTTGTTATTAAAAGGAGTGGTTAATCTATCGTCACGCAATGATTAGGGATGTCGTGACCATGTCTTTAAATAAGAAAGAGTCTTCACAAAACAATAATGCACAGTCTGGGGCTAATGAGTTACCTGGGCTAGCAGCACCACTTAATGACCAAAAATTGGGTCATCTTCAGCAAACTGTTTCTGAACTGTCTTCACAACAACTGGCATGGGTCAGTGGTTACCTTTGGGGAGTGAGCCAAGCTCAGCCTGTCGGTGCTGCTGCGCCAATCGCTCAAGCGGCCGCTGCAGTAGCGGCTAAGCCAGCGGGTAAGCTCAGCATTATCTTCGCTTCTCAAACCGGTAATGCGAAAGGCGTCGCTGAATCGCTAGAGGCAGAAGCCAAGGCCTTAGGAATCGCGGTCGAGCTTTTCGATGCGAGTGATTATAAAGGTAAGAACTTAGCCAAAGAGACACACGTCATTTTCGTCGCTTCAACCAATGGTGAGGGCGAAGCCCCTGATAACGCGATTGAGTTGCATGAATTCCTTCAATCGAAGAAAGCGCCAAAATTATCAAACCTACAATACGGTGTGATTGGTTTAGGTGACTCAAGCTATGAGTTCTTCTGCCAAACGGCTAAAGACTTCGATAACTTCCTCGCTAAGCTTGGTGCGAAATCGTTTGTCGATCGCCTTGATTGTGATGTTGATTACGAAGAGTCAGCAACGGAATGGCGCGCTAAAGCATTAGAGCAAGTAAAAGAGACGCTATCGACAGGCACTGAAGCCGATGTGGTTCAATTACCAGTCGGTCAAGCGGCCGCCGGTCATTCGCAATACACCAAACAAAACCCATACACCGCGACACTATTGACGAGCCAAAAGATCACCGGTCGTGATTCGGGCAAAGATGTTCGTCATATCGAGATTGATCTTGATGAGTCGGGCATTACCTACCAACCCGGCGATGCGCTAGGCGTATGGTATGAAAACAGTTCAGAACTCGCAAATCAGATTCTTTCTAAGGTTGGGTTATCGGGTATCGAAAGTGTCGATGTCGATGGTGAGAATCTATCTATCCATAGTGCGCTAGTGAGTAAATTTGAGATTACCACTTCAAACCCTCAACTTGTGACTAAGTTTGCTGAGTTATCGGGCAGCAAGAAGTTAATCAAGCTGGTGGAAGATAAAGACAAGCTTCGTGAATACGCGGGTAATACTCAAGTTGTCGATGTTTTAGCTGAGAAGAAAACTAAGCTATCGGCTGATGAGTTAATTGGCCTGTTACGTAAGCTGACACCGCGTCTCTATTCTATTGCATCAAGCCAAGCAGAAGTAGATGAAGAAGTTCACTTGACGGTTGGTTTGGTTGAATACCAAAAAGGCGAAGAGTCTCGTTTAGGCGGAGCTTCTAGCTTCTTAGCTCAACGCCTTGAAGAGGGTGGTGAAGTGAAGGTGTTTGTTGAGAACAACAATAACTTCAAATTACCACAAGACGACAATACACCAATCATCATGGTCGGCCCGGGTACCGGTATCGCACCGTTCCGCAGTTTTGTTCAAGAGCGTGAAAACAATGATGCTGAAGGAAAAAGCTGGTTGTTCTTTGGTGACCGTACCTTTACTCAAGATTTCTTATACCAAGTTGAATGGCAAAAGTACCTCAAGTCTGGCGCGCTAACTAAGCTCGATGTTGCCTTTAGCCGTGACCAAAAAGAAAAGGTTTATGTTCAGGACCGTTTAATCGAACAAGCAGAGCAGGTGTGGCAATGGCTGCAAGAGGGCGCGTACCTCTATGTCTGTGGCGATGCGACTCGAATGGCTAAAGATGTTCATGAAGCGTTAGTTTCGATAGCGGAAAAGCATGGCAACCAGAGCCGCGAGCAAGCTGAACAATATATTAATGATTTACGTAAAGCGAAACGTTACCAAAGGGATGTGTACTAATGAGCAAGCAAGTAATAGAGCAAGAAGTGCTAGGTCAAGTACTTGGACCTTTGGCTGACAATGAGCGTCTTAAGCGTGAAAGTAATAACCTACGCGGTACGATTGAACAAGATCTCCAAGACCGCATAACAGGTGGCTTTACTGCTGATAACTTTCAGTTGATTCGTTTCCACGGTATGTATCAACAAGACGACCGTGATATTCGTAACGAACGTACCAAACAAAAGCTCGAACCGTTACATAACGTCATGCTTCGTGCTCGTATGCCTGGTGGCATCATTACCCCTAAGCAGTGGTTGGCGATTGATAAGTTCGCAGACGAAAGTACCTCTTACGGTTCAATTCGTCTAACAACTCGTCAAACGTTTCAGTTCCACGGTGTCTTGAAGCCGAACATTAAGTTGATGCACCAAACGCTAAATAGCATTGGCATTGATTCAATTGCGACAGCGGGTGATGTAAACCGAAATGTTCTATGTACGACAAACCCGGTTGAATCTGAACTTCATCAAGAAGCTTACGAGTGGGCGAAAAAGATCAGTGAACATCTATTACCGAAGACTCGTGCTTATGCAGAAATCTGGTTAGATGGTGAAAAACTAGAAACAACGGATGAAGAACCTATCCTTGGTAGCAACTACCTACCGCGTAAGTTCAAGACGACGGTTGTCATTCCTCCGCAAAATGATGTGGACGTCCATGCTAACGATCTTAACTTTGTTGCTATTGCTGAAGACGGAAAGCTGGTGGGCTTTAATGTGTTAGTCGGTGGCGGTCTTGCTATGACACATGGTGATACCTCTACTTATGCACGTAAAGCTGACGACTTTGGTTTTGTGCCATTAGATAAAACGTTAGATGTAGCAGCGGCGGTGGTAACGACTCAGCGTGACTGGGGTAACCGTTCAAACCGTAAGAATGCAAAAACCAAATACACACTAGACCGTGTTGGTATTGATGTATTCAAAGCAGAAGTAGAAAAGCGTGCAGGCGTAGAATTTTCTGAAAGCCGTCCTTATGAGTTTACTGGCCGTGGTGATCGCATTGGTTGGGCGGAAGGCATTGATGGTAAGCACCACTTGGCGTTATTCATCGAGAATGGTCGTTTACTTGATTTTCCGGGTAAAGCTCTGAAAACAGGTGTTGCTGAAATAGCGAAGATCCACAAAGGTGACTTCCGCATGACTGCAAACCAAAACCTAATTGTTGCGGGTGTGTCGACGAGTCAAAAGGCCAAGATTGAAAAACTGGCGCGTCAATATGGCTTGATGGATGATGCTGTTTCAGAGCAACGTAAAAACTCAATGGCGTGTGTGGCTTTCCCAACATGTCCTTTAGCAATGGCAGAAGCTGAGCGCTTTCTTCCTGAGTTTGTAACGGATGTTGAAGACATTCTGAAAAAACATGGATTACCAGAAGAAGATAACATCATCCTTCGAATCACAGGTTGTCCAAACGGTTGTGGTCGTGCAATGTTGGCTGAGCTTGGTTTAGTCGGCAAGGCTCCGGGGCGTTACAACATGCACTTAGGTGGCAACAAAGCCGGAACTCGTATCCCTAAGATGTATAAAGAGAACATCACTTCAGCTCAGATCTTAGAAGAGATTGATTCGCTGGTGGGACGTTGGGCTACGGAACGTAACGACAATGAAGGGTTCGGTGATTTTACAATCCGAGCTGGCATCATCGAAGAGGTGATAATTTCAAAGAGGGATCTGCATGCATAATTCTGTCGCTTCAAAACTGAAGTTAGCAGAGCTACTCGCATTGACTAAGACGGAGCAAATACTTCGTCTTGGACAAATCAACGCAGAGTTAGAGCAGCTAACCGCATTAGAAAGAGTTAAGTGGGCTTTAGATAATTTAGAAGGGACACATGTTGTGTCTTCTAGTTTCGGAATCCAAGCAGCATTGATGTTGCACCTAGTGACCCAAGCAAAACCAGATATTCCGGTTATTTTGACTGACACAGGGTATCTATTTCCGGAGACCTATCGCTTTATTGATGAGTTAAGTCAGAAGTTGACTCTAAACCTTCAAGTCTTTCGCGCCCAACAGAGCCCTAATTGGCAAGAAGCGCAATATGGAAAACTTTGGGATCAAGGTATAGAAGGGATAGAGAAGTACAACAAGCTTAATAAAGTTGAACCGATGAGAAGAGCGTTGGATGAGTTCGAGGCTGGGACATGGTTTTCCGGTTTAAGAAGAGAGCAATCTCAATCGCGTGCAAATTTGCCAATCTTATCTATCCAAAATGGTGTGTTTAAATTTTTGCCGGTAATCGATTGGACGAATAAAGATGTTCACTATTACCTAGAAGAGCATGGTCTCGGTTATCACCCGCTTCGAGAGCAGGGTTACCTTTCTGTTGGAGATACACATACAACTAAGAAGTGGGAACCGGGTATGACTGAAGAGGAAACTCGTTTTAATGGGTTGAAACGCGAATGTGGTCTCCATGAAGATGATGGAGAGCAATATGGTTCTGGGATTTAGACTCGTTGCCATTTAAAAAGCTGCCATGAGGCAGCTTTTTTGTTTTCTAGGATGAAAATCAGAGCAATTGTGGATAAGTCTGTGGTTATTTTGTAAGTACTCTGTAGTTAAACTTGCACAAATAAGGCTTTGAGTGTTTATTCGCCATGTAATCGTTATTTTTGCATCTTTCTTTAATAAACACTTGCCAATGTGATGAACATCTCTATAATGCCGCCTCACTGACACGGCAGACGCCACAAGGCTTCAGCGAGA
>NZ_JBGOOD010000084.1:0-13973 GCF_041439475.1 Vibrio sp. 1S139 | reverse complement strand
ATCTGTGTTGAGGCTTGAAAGTCAATGAGTCGATTTAAAGACGCTTACGATATAAGCCACGACAGCAGTTTTAAGAAAACGTTATTATTTAAGCCGTAAGCAAAGGCCCTACCGATTTGGTAGGGCTTTTTATTGGTCGCAGTTCGAGATACTAGGGTTTTAATCACAGTAACAAATTTACTGAACCACCATTCGATGAGCCATTACACAGGCTGCTTTTGAATACGCGATTTACGAGCACTGAATGCGAACAGCAAGATAACAGCTAACACGAATGGTAATACGTAGATATTGAGGTTCTGCCACCCTGCTGTCGATTCTAGCCAGCCAGAGAGCATCGCTGTAATCGTCACACAGCCAAAGACAATAAATTCATTAAACGCTTGTGCCTTAGCTTTATTCTGCGATTGGTAGGACTGACTAAACAAACCTGTTGCCGCGATAAACATAAAGTTCCAACCGACACCAAGCACAACTAGAGCCGCTCTGAAGTGCCAGATAGATTCGCCATGAATGTTAATCGCGATACAGACGACGAACAGAACCCCGCCTGCCAAGATCATCATTCTTGAGCCAAACTTCTCGATAAGTGAACCAGTAAAGAATGCAGGAACAAACATCCCCAATACGTGCCACTCAATGACGCCCGCTGCTTTGGTAAAGTCAAAGCCACAACCAATCATTACCAATGGCGTTGCTGTCATCAGGATATTCATCACCGCATAAGCGACCATGGCAGCAAACACTGCGCCAATAAAGTTAGGCGCTTTTACTATCACACTGAGAGGATCGGATTTAGGTGCCTGACTATTAAAAGAGACTTTTGGAAACTGAATTGTTTGTAAGATGAGTAACGCAAGAATGTTCAATCCAATCAAAGAAGCAAAAGCACCAATGTACAAGCCATCTTGCGACCACTGTTGCGACATAATCGCCAAATTTGGTCCTAATACCGCGGCTAAAACGCCACCAGCCATCGAGATGGAGATCGCTCGATGACGTGCATTTTCATCACACACCTCGATTGCAGCAAAACGATAAAGCGTGCCAAAACCTATGCCTATCCCAAGTAAGAACGTGGCGAAACAAAACAGATAGAAATTTTGCTGAGACAGTGCGTAAGTGGCAAGGCTAGCCCCTGTAATGCCAACCACATTACCAATGCTAAATCCTCGCTTTCTCCCTAACTTACCTGAAATTAGAGACGCAGGAATAGTGGCTGCCATTAAACCCAAAAACTGCAGTGCAACCGGCAAGGTGATCATGCTGACACTGGGTGCAATCTGCTTACCGATCAAACCAATCACAGAGATCAGTAATATGTTACCCGTCATCAACAAGGCCTGACACAGTGAGAGCAGCCAAACATTTCTATTCATCTTCGTTCCTAAATATGAGCACAGTTGGTCAATAGACCAAAAATTCAACAAAGTCGCAACACTTTGTTACTCATAGCAACTCTACAAAGCGACCAATAGACCAATAGACCAATAGACCAATATAAAGTGCTACCACCACATGACTTTGATTAGCGTTACTTAAGACGCTAGAGTTGAAATTATCATTACTTAAGATAATAATAATTTTCTGTTATTTATTGGCTTTGTTATTTATAGGCTTTAGTATTTGAAGGTGAGTATGATTAATCCACTTTGGCTCAATACGTTTAAGACTCTGGTTGAAGTTGGCCATTTCACCCAAACGGCAGAAAAGTTGTATATGACACAACCTGGAGTCAGCCAACACATCAAGAAGCTTGAACAAGCTTGTAATTGTGACCTGCTATCTCGAGAAAACAAGAGCTTCGAACTGACCGAACAGGGTCGGATTATGTATCGCTATGCGATCAAACTAGAGAAAGACCAAGAAGATCTTTTTGAGTCTCTGAGTTTTGATAACCCTTATGCTGGGCAATGTCACTTGTCTTGCTCTGGCTCACTCTCTTTGCGTCTGTATCCCAAGCTTCTTGAACTTCAACAGCAACACCAAGAGCTCAGCATTAACTTAGAAGCCGCTCCAAACAAAAAGATATTGAATGACCTAAGCGAAGGCACTACCGATATCGGCATTGTTAGGCATTCCCCGAACGACAGCTACTACCAAAGCCAAGTCATCGGCAAAGAAGCACTGTGTCTTATTGTTCACCACAGCCTTGCTGATTTAGAGATAACGCCGCAAGTATTGAATGACATTGGCCTGATTGCCCACCCAGATTCTGCACACTATCTGTCTTTGTATTTCGACCTTTGCGGAGATAAAGACTTAGCGAACATCAACGTTAATGAGATACCAAGATCTGGCTACATCAATCAGCTTCACCAGATCTTGCTACCCGTATCAAAAGGATTAGGTTTTACCGTGTTACCGGCTGGCGCGGTTGAACACTTCCCAGATAGAGACAAGCTACACGTTGTGCCGCCAAAGGTAGAAGTAGAGGAAACGCTGTATCTGGTTCAAAAACGAAACCGAAAACTGCCGCACCGATACGATACGGTTGTTGAGCTAATCAAACAGAACGTGAGTCGTTAGTTCGGTATAGATAGATTTAAAGCCTTTAGCTAGCTCGGTATTTCGCTATAAGAGCTAAAGGCTTTAATGTTGAAGTGATATTTATAAAAGACAACTACTCAGAAGCGCCAAGCCCCTCTTTTGCTCGTTCAAAGTCATAATTATCTAACGCACTTCGAACATCTTTGAGAACAACAGAATGTGGATACTGTGCCAGTAACTCAGTCACATATTGAGTTGCATCGTTATCATAAGCATCCAGCAGTGATAGCAACTGAGCATGCTGTTCTGACGTGATGCTCGGTGAATCAGAGGTATCAGCAAGACTCGCATCGGCTTCTTCAGTACTTGTCGTATTGAATCCCCCAACACCAGACACATCAAAGCTGATCTCAACTGCTTTAATCAGTTCGATTAACCCAAGTTCGCCTTGCTTAAGATCTGCTTCATCACACGCCTTGTTATGCGCTTTGCTTTCTAAATCACTGAGTAACTCTGCCAATCGCAATCCACCAATCGAAGCTGCCATGCTTTTTAAGGTATGTAGATTACGCTCTAACGTCGCCCATTCATCTTGCACTAGGTTGTCGAAGGTTTCCGACATAATGTCAGGCGCCCCTTGGCAGAATCTACCAAGCATCTTCTCTTGCAGTTTCGCATCATGATGAGTCAGTTGCTCAAACCTCGACTGAGAGAAAACAGGCTGCTCTGTTTGAGTATCGGAGTGTAATTCCGAACTATTATCAGAATCACTGGCCAGTATCGTATCTGAAGAGGTGTCTGATGGCGCTCGACCTTCAACTAAGACCTCAGGAACAATGTATCGAGTAATCAAAGACATCGCTTTATCAATAACAATAGGCTTATCCAAGAAGTCCGTGATGCCCGACTCCCTCGCTCGTTGTTTCGCATCATCAAAAACATTGGCTGACATTGCAATAATCGGTACATCTATATCGAATTCACGAATCAAACGGGTAGCTTCAAAGCCGTCCATAATCGGCATTTGAAGATCCATGAAGATTATTTCGTAGTCGTTGTTTTTAGCTAACTCCAGCGCTTCCTTTCCGTTTTCAGCAAGATCGGCATTTAATTTAGAGCGACTGAAAAATGCTAAGGCGAGATCTTGGTTCAGCTCATTGTCTTCAACCAATAGCACTCTTTGCCCTTTGAACTCTATCTGATAATCCAGTTGCAACTCTTGAGCTTTGAAGTCGGCTAACGCATCCGAGCTTGAGCGTGGCAATGTCAGTACAAAGGAGAACTCACTGCCTTGCCCGTAAACACTCTCTACCGTAATTTGACTGCCCATCGCATGAACTAATTTCTGGCTAATGTTGAGCCCAAGCCCTGTACCGCCGAACCGACGTGTCGTTGTGGTATCCGCTTGGCTAAAGGTTTCAAACAGCTTGTGACGGTTCTCATCCGAAATGCCTATCCCGGTATCCATCACACTCACTCTCATGGTTAGGCTGCTGTCGTTCGAGTCAACATGCTCCACCGTTAATGCTACGCTGCCTTGTTCCGTAAACTTAATCGCGTTGCCCACAAGGTTGAGTATGACTTGGAACAACCTCAAGGGATCGCCTTGCAGTGGCGTGTCTAACTCTGGGTCGATGACCATCGACAAATTGAGTTGTTTCTCAGCTGCTTTCGACTCCATTAGTTCAATCACATCTTTAAAGGTCGTTACGGGATCAAACGGGACGTTATCAATAACAAGTTGTCCAGCTTCTATCTTTGAGAAATCAAGGATGTCATTGATGATACCGAGTAACGAATGGCCAGAACGGTGCACTTTCTCAATGTAATTTCGAGCGACAGGATTAGATATTTCGCCAATCGCCAGATAAGACAAGCCAATAATGGCGTTCATTGGGGTTCTTATCTCATGGCTCATATTGGCTAAGAATTCCGATTTAGCTTGGCTCGCCAAATCGGCTCTCTGTTTCTCTTCTTCCAATTGTTCGTTAAGGCGCTTCATTTCTGAAATATCGAATGCCCAAAATAGTGTGGCGACTTCACCATCAATCTCAAAAAGATAGTAACTGACCAAAGCAACAAATCGGGTTCCATCAGACTTTCTGAGTACTAACTCCCTATTTTCAACTTTACCGTTAAGGTCGAGCTCTTCATGCACGCCATCACGAACGCTCAGCGAGTCATGGATAGCGGCAACGTCGATAGAAGACAACGCCTGATCTTCCATGCCAAACAAACGTTTTGCCGTATCGTTCGCGTAACGAACCTCTTCTTCAAATACCACGCTGGCTGCAATTGGAGAGCTATTTAGCATGTTGTAGAGTTGGTTCTGCGCCTTTTCCAGAGCTTCGGTTGCTTCCTTAGCAATACTGATCTGCTTAGTTAATTTACGATTCCAGAAAATAATAAGAAGAAGGATCACCAGAGAGAACACCGAAATGGTGGAAACCAATTGATAATTAACTCTTTCTATCGCTTTTGGCGCCGCCCACTTCGCCGATATCTTTTGATGTTCTTCAGCAGAAATACTCTCAATCGCCTTATTCACAATCGAATAAAGCAAAGGCTCAGATTTGATGACATGTAAGGTGGGTGAAAGGAAAAAATCAAGTCGTCCGACAATTCCAATCTCTCGATGACCAAATGAATCAATGAGGTAATTGAGGACATCAACAGTGTCGACCATGCCGTCTAAGGTTTTATCATCCAATCGGTTGAGCCCATCGGCCGTGGATTCTACCTCTACCCACTCAACGTTCGGGTACTTATCTAAAATCGCGTTAGTATTTGCCGCATTCTTCAATATACCGATTTTCCAACCATCAGCTTCTTCAAGTACCAAGCTACTAACGTCTCTTCTCGATGCAATGGCCAAACGACTTGAAAACAAGCTTTTAGCTGCTTTGACGTTATCTCCTAACGAACGATTCTCTTGAGCTGCTGAGACCAGTTCCACTTCATGATGATCAACCAAGCTTCGGGTCTCAGACCAATTCGCCACGTCAACATGCTGAATACTTAGCCCTGTTTTTTGTTCAATCAGCGTTAGATAATCATCAATCATCCCGATGTATTCACCGGTATTGGATACCGCTTCATAAGGTAACGAATTCGGATCGATACCTATACGTACATCCAGATTATCTTTAATCCACGCCCTCTCTTTTTGGCTTAGATTTAGGATCTCTCCAGTCAAGTTACTCGCTTGATAAACATCCGTAATATAGCGTTTCGCCGCATCTCCGAATGAACTAAATTGTTCGACAGATGGAAAATAAACATGGTTCCGCACTAACGAATTAACATCAAAGTAGAAAGTCATCGAACCAGAGTTGATACTCCCTCCCTTGGTCCTATAATTCGCCACCTTGGTGACTGATGAAAAGTGAGAGGTATTTTTCTTCTCTCCATATTGATCAACTAGGTTGCCTATGTACCAAGATTTGATCGGGCGACTATTGTTATCCGCTTGTGCGGTGATCACCTGAAAAGAACTGTCCGTGTCGAAAATTTCAAACACTTCCGTCAACTCTTCAAAGCGGTCGTTGACGATAAAATACGCAGATATTTGCGCGATAATATTCGCTTTTTTAAGGACTAGGCTTAAATCACTCTGAACCTGCATCTCGATAATTTGGTTTAAGCCGTCATCCTCCTGTTTAAGCCTTTTAATTGCGGCATTGAAGCTATCTCTGATTTCTTCACTCTTAAAGTCCACATAGATCGGATACTCAACTTTATACTCGTCATGTAGCGTTAGCTCTGCCATTTCAATAAAACGAGTATTGGTGATAAACCACTCTAGCACTCTTCGTTCAACCATTAGCAGGTCAACATTTTGAGCCCTCAACTGCGAGAATGCTGATTCAAGATCTTCGTAATCTTCAACACGATCAATGTCTAACTTACTCTTCAGAACTTCAACAGAGTTTTTAATTGAGGATGTTTCGTCGAACAATAACGCCCCTAATGATAGGTCTTTTTGGGATTGAAGTTGGAGTTTGCGGCGAGTTAGTGAAACAGGAACAAACTCAATATTAAGAACGTTATCACTTAAAAAGTGCGCATTAGGATCATCAAACTGAACACCAGAAACAAAGGCTATAGAATTATTGTTATCGATGGCTTTTTTAGCGGCGCTAGGTGGAAGTGTGACAACGTCACCTAGTTTATATCCCATGTCATTCAGTGCACGCTGAAGAATGTCGTGCTCTAGCCCGACTGCTGTGCTGTCTGGGTAAAAATACGGAGGGTTACCAAAGCCAAACACGCCTTTTAGCGGCACTCGATAGGGGGAACTGTCTAGCCACTTCGATAAAATCTGGTTCTTGTTATCAACGTCGAAGGTTTCAATCTGTTTGTTGATTAGCGTCAGCAGTTCTGGTTCATCGGTTCGAATCACCATTGATGCTTCAAACCTTTTCCAATGCTCCAGAACATAATTTACCGCTAAATCATGAACGCCAATCTTTTCCGCAAGATCCATAGTGGTGATAGGTTCACCGACCATGCCTTCGACATCCCCGGCCCCTAACGCACGTACTGCATCAATAACGTTATCAAAATCCACTCGCTCAATAGAACTCAATTTGACACCGGCTCGCTCCAAATCGATATTTTCATTAACCATCGCAATACGGCGTTTATTATTTTGATCTAGGTTTCCATCGAGTTTGTTGTCGATGGGAACAATCACTGCGACCTGATAAGGAATATAGGGAGCACTCGCAAGAAAACGGCCACCTTCACTTGGGTCGAACTGTTGGAATGGAAATACATCGCCTCGCCCGTCGACTAACGCGGCTTTAGCCTCGACACGCGAGTTAACTGTGACAAACCGAACATGAACACCAAAACGCTGTTCAAGATCTAATGTCCAATCTTTGATGATCCCAGAAACCTGCCCATCATCATCGATGAATGAGTAAGGATAATGGTTGGCCAAGACAACAAAAGTTACCGTTGGTTGGTTTCCCAACCACTGATTTAACTCAGTATCTGTTACCTCAGCAGCATTCGTAGATCGCATTAGCAGCGGCCACACCACAAGTGTAATGACCAGAAAAACAACCAAACGATTTAGCGACAACATCAAGCCATCACTCATCTCTAAATTTCTCTTTAATTGCTAGAATCTCAGGTAACTTCAGAAAAAACACATCAACGATAGTTGGATCAAAATGTTTGCCTTTCTGTTCTTCAAACAAGTTCAGCGCCTCATCAATACTCCAAGCTTTTTTATAAGGGCGCTCTGCGGTCAGGGCATCAAACACATCAGCAACAGCCGCAATTCTTCCAACCAATGGGATACCTTCACCAGCTATCTGGTTTGGATAACCACTGCCATCCCATTTTTCGTGATGATATTGCGCCACCTGAATAGCCATACGCATCAGTTTGGAATCACTCTGCCTACCAAGTATATCAACACCATATTCGACATGCTTTTGCATAATTGTCCACTCGTCGGCGTCCAATTTACCCGGCTTGAGTAATACGCTATCAGGAATACCGATCTTGCCAATATCATGCATTGGTGCTGCATCACGCAACGTCTCGGCATCTTCGTCAGTCATTCCCAAGGCTTTAGCTAGCACTTCACAGTAGTGACTCATACGCTTAACGTGCATGCCTGTTTCATTGTCTTTAAATTCAGCAGCTCTACCCAGTATGTTCAGTGTTTCTAGCTTACCGAGATTGATCTCTTGAGTTTTCTCTTTTACCTGACTAAACAACGCGCGTTGTTGGTCATAAAGTGCGATATGCGTTTTCACACGCTGGAGTGCAATTGCAGGGGTTATCGGCTTGGTTAGGTAATCGACAGCCCCCAAGGAGAGCCCTTTTACTTCGGCTTCTGGACCAATTGTGGCGGTCACGAAAATGATAGGAATGTGAGCCGTATTCGGCTGAGCTTTAAGTTGGCGGCACACCTCGTAACCATCGATGTCAGGCATCATGATATCAAGGAGGATAAGGTCTGGCTGTGGCACCATCTTCGCAATTTTGATACCAATTGTGCCGTTAATCGCTACTTTCACTTGATAAGTATCTTTGAGTATTGCCGTTAACACATCCAAGTTACTTGGGGTGTCATCCACGACTAACACTATGGGTTTCCGACTCATTGATACCTCGTATACAAATCAAACAGTTATAACCCTAGTGTAGAACGGTTTCCAGAGGTTAAGTAGAAAAAAAAGCAATTGATTTTCAAAAATGAAGAGTAGATCTGTGAGTGACTTCAAACTGGCGTTATTAGAAGTACGACCAGTCAATATTACGTCAGTTAAGTTATTATTATACAAGGGGAATTACCTTTGCATTGCAACATTTCACTAACAACACAGATACTATCCGAAAACAAAAAGAGCTCCTCATATGGGAGCTCTTTTCGTTCAACGGCTAGAAAGCAAAACAACCGAGTTATTCAGTAATCTAACGACCAGAATAATACATACAGATTCGAACACCATCGAACTCACGAATCTCAAATGGGATCTCGTAGATAGACTCCATCACTGATTTTTCAACCACTTCCGAAACCTTACCCGACTTAACCACTTTGCCTTTCTTCATCGCAACAATGTTATCTGAGTAACAAGAAGCGAAGTTGATGTCATGAATCACGATAACGACCGCTTTATTGAACTCATGCGCTAAACGACGCAACGTCTGCATAATTTCGACCGAGTGTTTAATATCAAGATTGTTCAGAGGCTCATCTAAGAACACATAATCCGTATCTTGCGCCACAACCATCGCGATAAACGCCATTTGACGCTGACCGCCACTCAACTCATCAAGGTATTTGTTTTGGATGTCAGTAATGCCAAGGTGTTCTAGTGCTGTATCGACGATCTTATGATCTTCGTCTTTCAAGCGACCTTGAGAGTGTGGGAAACGACCAAAACAGACCAATTCACGAATCGTAAATCGCATGTTGATGTTATTTGATTGTCTTAACACGGCAAGGTGCTTCGCTAGCTCTTTGGTATCCCACTCAGCCAGTAACTTATCGCCAATGACCACTTCACCCGCGTCGCTGTCTGTTAAGCGGCTCGCCATTGAAAGCAGTGTACTTTTACCCGCACCATTTGGGCCAATGATAGAAGTCACTTCGCCTTTCGGGAACATAGCACTGGCATCATCAACCACGAGTGACTTGCCATACTTCTTAGTTAAACCTGTTAATTTAATCACTACTTACTACCTTTACTGAATTCTGGTGCGTAACAACAAGAACATAAAATACAAACCACCGACCAAGTTAATGATCACACTCACTGTGGTTTCAAACGCCATTACTTTTTCGATAAACCATTGGCCTGAAACCAATAGAACGACCGCTAACAAACTGCTTGCGATGATAAGCACACGATGTTGATAAGATTTGAATATCTGACGAGCTAAGCTCACGGTGATTAAACCAAAGAACAGCACTGGGCCAACCAAAGCAGTCGATACCGCGACCATCACTGACACAATCACCAAGGTAATCTGAGTCAGTCGTTTGGTGTTCACACCCAAGCTTGTTGCGTTATCAACACCAAGCCAAAGTACATCAAGCTTAGGCGCTAACAACCAAAGGCCAAGCAAGCTCAAACCCAAAGGAATAAGGCTGAGGTAAACCAACTCGCCTTTCACGTTATTGAAACTTGCGAACATCACATTCTGCAGCACCGCGAACTCGTTCGGGTCAATCAACATCGCCAAGAAGTTAGACAAACTCGAGAATACGCTGCCACATACGATGCCTATCAACAGCAGTGTGAATACGTTGTTTCGCTTGCTCTTAAAGTAGAAATGGAACAGAGCAAACGAGAACAAGATCATCACAGTCACAGACATCGAAAAGTTTGCGATCGAGTCAATCACCCAGAAGCTAGCACTGCCAAACACAAACAGAAGTACCGTTTGTACCAGCATATACAAGCTGTCAAAGCCCAAGATGGAGGGGGTTAGAATTCGGTTATTAGTAATGGTTTGGAAAACCAATGACGACGCCGAGATCGCTACCGCCGCCAACACAATCGACAGCAATTTTGGTAGGCGCAGAGACAAGAAGAACTCGTAGTTATCCCACGTCAGCCCCTGCCCGATGAATAGCGCTGTCATACCCAAAGACGCGATAGCCAGAATCGCAATTTTTACTGAATCACGCATTCGACTTGTCTCTCATGATTAGGTAAATAAAAATCATGCCACCAAAGATGCTGATTACCATCGAGATTGGAATCTCATAAGGGAAGATGACGATTCGAGCTAGCAGGTCACAAGCCAACACCAAGATCACCCCCCAGTAGGCAGTCCAAGGCAGAATCTTCTTCATGTTATCGCCCATCATCAGCGACACGATATTCGGCACGATAAGGCCAAGGAATGGGATAACACCAACGATCACCACCACAGAGGAGGCACTGATAGCCACTAACGCAACACCAATGAAGACGATCTTCTGATAATTCAAACCGATGTTTTTCGCGAAGCTCTCACCGATGCTCGCCGCACTGAACTGGCTCGCGAAATAGTAAGCCAATACACAAGCAGGCACCGCGAGATAAAGGATTTCATAGCTGCCCTGCAACACGCTCGCAAAGTTCGCCATAGTCCATGCCGACATGGTTTGTACTAAGTCGTACTTATAAGCAATAAAGGTTGTTAGAGACGAAACAACGTTGCCATACATAATGCCAATCAAAGGCACCAATACCGCGTTCTTAAACTTGAGGTGTTGTAGGAAGCGAACCAATAGCATGGTGCCAAACACTGCAAACGCGAAGATAAAGCCTAAGTAGCTCCATTGCGCAGCATTGCCTAGCACTAGAATGCCGACAATGTAACCCAACATCGCACAGTCAATGGTGCCCATCGTCGAAGGCGCGGCAAACTTGTTCTGTACGATTTGCTGCATGATCAAGCCAGAAACACTCAATCCCGCTCCGGCAAGCACGATCGCGAGTAGTCGAGGAATCCGACTAACAATATAAATAGAATTGGCGTGTTGGTTGCCATTGAAGAAGTCACTAAAACTGATTTCAGCGACTCCAATCATCAATGACGCAACGCATAACACAACAAGAAATACAGCAGCTGCAATGGGTTTCAACATAGAAATAATACTAAAGGTAGGTCTCGGGTAGCCCGTATAAAAAAGTGAAAAAGGGCTTATAAGAACACTCTTATAAGCCCGAAAATCTGATGGTTAGTAACTATTGAATCGTACGTTCAATGTCACTAATCATTCTGTGAATCGCCGTCACACCGCCACCAGCCAGATACCAAGCACTTGAATCAAGGTAAACGATATTGCCGTGCTGCGCTGCAGGTGTTGCCGCAACCAGTGGGTTATCAAACAGTTGTTGTGCGCGTCCTTCTGATTTACCAATCGCTTTTTCGCGGTCAAGCACGTAAAGCACTTCAGGTTTTGCATCAGCTATGTATTCAAAAGAGATTAGGTTGCCGTGTGTTCCTTTAATCGGAGCCACGGTTGCACTCTTTGATTCCACGAAACCAAAGTCATCAAAGATGATAGAGAAACGGCTGCCTTTGTTGAACATCGCAATGTTGTTGCCGTTGTTCATTAGCATCATTGCTGAAGTTTCGTCAGACGCTACTTTGTCGTTTACCGCTGTGATAGAAGCTTGAGTCTCTTTAATGATCGCTTCAACTTCAGCTTGCTTACCAAAGATGTCGCCTAGCACACGCCAGTTTTGCTGAGCATCAGCCCAGTACTTGTCGCCTTCAATAGAAAACATGACAGTAGGAGCAATTTGTGCCAGTTTGTCGTAAACCTTAAGCATGCGGTTTTCCGCGATGATGATGTCAGGCTTCAACATGTAGATAGCTTCAAAATCAGGTTCGCTTAAAGAGCCTGTATTTGCCGTCGTATCTTTGTACGAAGCTAGGTAATCAGGCAGCAAGCTATGAGGCGCGCCAACTGGCTGTACACCAATTTTATCGAGCACGTCTAAGCTACCGTGGCCTAGAACCACCACTCGCTGTGGTACTTCAGTAAACTGCGCTGTGCCTTTCACATGCTCAATGGTGACGGTTTCCGCATGCGCGGTCATCATGAATGATGATGCTAGAACGATGGCAAGCCCGCTCAATAACTGGCGAACTGAATTGATTGTTTTCTTCATGTTTCTTCCTTTGCCATTGATACAAACCACCACTCATGACAATGAAAGTCACATTACTCATAGACGAGCATGGGGCGTACACAACTGCTAAATAACGATAATTTAAAGTCTGTCATTGGATTGACAACAAACTTGCAACGCAAGTGAGAACTATTATCAATTATATTTGCACTAAATTGGCGATACAACAACTTTATTATTCAGAAACGTAAAAGTGAGTATTCATATTTTGCGTAGTCAGGAGAGGTATTAGGAATCAGAAATATCAAAAAGACGCGAAGAGGAAAATACTCATCAACCTGAAGAAAAAAACAGATGGGGAAAGCACCCAAAAACCCTGTAATTACAACGCTGAACCCCAAAATCATGGATTGTAATTTACAATGTAAAGATCATATACAACAGAGACTTAATCATCACCAAATTAGCTGATCAATTAAACCCACTAATGACAACGAATACGAACAGCTGAAAAGCCAAGACTCAGTCAGATATCATGGTCAAATCCCTGACCTTCGCTCATTTAACCTTCAGTAACCGATGGTAAATCACCCAAAAATATTTTTGAATTTAATTGAAATAGGGTTGTAATTTTGAAAACTAGGCGTATAGTTCGCCACCTGGCTCTAATCTATAGAGCTGTTAATGCTAAAGTAAGTCCAAGTTCCACATAGACAGTTCTCGATTCCCTCGTTACACCATCTCTGCGTCAGCTTTCACCCAGATAGTCATTCAATAGCTTTTAAATTCGATCCTACTACCGATCTATCGTCATTTGCTCTTTTGTCAGCGAAGTCAGAATAGATCGAGCACTTAAATACAAATGTAATAAACACAAGGCACAGTTATGTCACGCAGAACAACACGACAAACCCATTGGTACCAACTATCACGCGAAAAAACAGTCAATAAACTAAAAGGTAATAAATGCTCAAGATTAAAATAGATTTACACAAAGAAGAGATTTCATGGGTCACCGAGATTCGACAGCTCAATAGCGATATACTCCACCGCCACATATTGCCCAAGCTACAACATCACAGCTATCTCATCGACTTTGAATTTAATGAACGAGAAAGCATCGGAACTATCGTTTCAGGCAACGGAAACACCCTAGGACATTTCACACTCCTATAGCATTTCCCAAAGGCTACAAAAGAAACACCATCTAGTCCCAAAGATGTAAAAGATGTCACCCTCAATTCGCTCTAGCAGAACAAAATAGAGTAGAAGTAAAACAGATCTGAAACCTAGCCTTTTTGCATTTCACACGCGGCTAACGCTAGCTCATAGACAGAACCTTAAGCACTAAGCTCAGCGTAAATTCCGTCTAACGTAATG